>JAENXB010000138.1 GCA_016649785.1 Flavobacteriaceae bacterium | reverse complement strand
GCCATAAACATGCTTAAATACCCATAAAATCTATCGAGATATTTATGATTTTTAAGATACGCAGCTGTATAAACAAATACTAAAAACCCAATCCCGGTAATCATTAAAGAAAACAATAAGGAAAGTCCATCCAGCGTAAAATCAAGATTTACATTAAATGATGGGATCCAGGAATTATGTTGCGTAATTACTTCCCCATTTGAAATTCTGCCAATAAATTGGGCAAAATAAATAAATAGGGCCAATGGAATTGTCGCTGAAAGGATGGCCAGTTTTCCTTTAAAAAACTTACCGGCCAGAACCAAAAACAAAGAAAATATAAATCCTAATAGTATTGCTACAAGCATATTCTTTAAAAATCGTTTATTCGCAAATATACCAGATTTATTGAATTTCTAAGTGTGGAAATGCAGTTAAATAGCATCCAGGGCATATATTTATTAGCTATGTGTCAAATAGAAATAAAAATTTGTTTGATCCTTACACAAACCATCTTAAAAAGATAATTATTCCATCAATGCTTAGTTTTTATTTATAAAAAATTATTACTAGATTTCTCGTTTATCGATAAATTTGTTGTTTTCTTTATCAATAAAAAAAATAATACAATGAAAAACTCTTAATCCAGTTGGAGTTCTACTGGCATACTTTTACGAAAAATAAATAAATTGTTATCTTTAAAATCATTTTTTTCAATTTCCAATATCAAATTTCACCATGACAAAATTCATACTGTTTTTTCTTTTTTCCGCCTTAACATTTGGACAAACCAATACTTATAATGTTTCATTTGAAAATCCGGTTCACCATGAAGCCTTCATCAATATTAATTTTCCCAACCTCCGCAATAATAATCTTACCGTAATGATGAGTAGATCCTCACCGGGAAGGTATGCTCTTCATGAATTTGCCAAAAATGTTTATAACCTGAAGGCCACAAACAGCAAAGGTGAAATTTTGACGGTAGATCGTCCGGATCCATATTCCTGGGAGGTAAAAGGACATGACGGCACCGTTAATTTAAGTTATACTCTATTTGCGGACCGGGCCGATGGAACTTATTCCCAGGTAGATGAAACACACGCTCACTTTAATATACCTGCAACTTTTATGTATGCGAAAGAACTTGAGCACAGGCCCATTGAAATAAATTTCAACACTCCTGAAAATTTAAACTGGAAAATTGCCACACAGCTTAAAGAGATTGATCCCGACACCTATTATGCCCCCGATCTTTATTATTTTATGGATAGCCCCATAGAGTTAAGCGATTTTGATCTTCGGGAATTTGAAATTAACGGACAAATCATCCGGTTTGCTTTGCACCATCAGGGAAGCGGGGAAGAGTTTAACCAATATTTTAAACAAGTAAAGCGAATAGTAGAACAGGAAAAAATGGTATTTGGGGAATTGCCTAATTACGATTATGGCAAATATACATTTCTGGCTTGTTATATGCCAAACGTCTCGGGTGATGGGATGGAACATAGAAACAGCACGGTTTTAACCGATGTGACGAGTCTTGCCGATGGGGGAATGAAAGAAAATATAGGTACCGTATCCCATGAATATCTTCACTCCTGGAATGTCGAAAGAATAAGACCTTCAGATCTGGAACCTTTCGATTTTTCCAAAACCAATATGTCCGGTTCGCTTTGGTTCGCTGAGGGATTTACAAGTTATTACACCAATCTTATCCTCAACAGAGCACAAATTATTTCCCCTGAAGATTATGTGGAAAGTCTTAATAAAAATTTTAATTATGTTTGGAACTCTCCTGCAAGAGCATATTTCAATCCGGTAGAAATGAGTTATCAGGCTCCATTTGTAGATGCGGCAACATCTGTAGATCCTGTAAACCGTGAAAACACTTTTATTTCCTATTATTCTTACGGAAGTGTTTTAGGACTTGCCCTTGATTTAAGCCTGAGGGAAAAAGGACAGACTTTAGACGATTTTATGAAGCTTATGTGGCTCACCTATGGCAAAACCGAAATTTCCTATACTTTACAGGACCTTCAGAAAACCCTGGGAACTTTTGCCGGAGAGACATTTGCATCACACTTTTTTGACAACTATATTTATAAAAGTGAAATGCCGGATTACCGAAAACTTTTTGAGCTGGTAGGACTTAACATTATCCAAAAAAAGAATGAGCCTTACTTTGGGGCACCACTCAAAAATGGAGAGAATACGGTTGTTATTTCGGGTAATCCCAATAAAAACAGCCCGGCTTATAATGCGCTGCTTTCCAATGGAGATGAATTAAAATCTATCGACACAACTATTTTAAGCGATCTGGACGATTGGAAAGCCATCATTAAAAACAAACGACCGGGTGATACGGTGGAAATCGGATATGTTAGAAACGGGATTGAGAGAAAAACTTCCCTAAGCTTTTCTGAAGGCCAAACATACTCAATCTCCATTGATAACAATGCGAATAAAACAGCGATTGAAAGGAGACAAAACTGGTTAAAGCGTTCGGAGAATTTCAATAAGATTTAAAAAAAATTCATAAAAAAACCTGTTGCCGTTAAAGCAACAGGTTTGTAAATTAAAACAGAAAAATATTAATCTGCCAAAATAATGGCTTTGTTGTCTTTCATTTCCAGTACTCCACCTTTAACAGGATAGAAAAGTACATTTGTACCTTCAATTCTAAATTCTTTAGGAAGACCTTTAAGAAATTTTGGATCGGCTGATGCTAAATTTATTTTAACCTCACCTGCAACCAAAAGGGAAATTATAGCGGCATGATGGTTTAACATTTGAAATTCCCCTTCTATTCCGGGAACTTTTACTGCTTCAACCTCTGCGTGAAATACTATTGCTTCCGGAGTAACTATTTCTAAATACATAATTTTTTGAGTATTCAGTATAGAGTATTCAGTATTGCGCAGCTTTTCCCACTCAATACTCAATACTCAATACTTGTTTTAAGCTTCGGCCAACATTTTCTCACCTGCCTCTATTGCATCTTCAATGTTACCTTTAAGGTTAAAAGCAGCTTCAGGAAGGTGATCTAATTCCCCATCCATGATCATATTAAAACCTTTAATAGTTTCCTTAATATCAACCAAAACTCCTTTTAATCCGGTAAATTGTTCTGCTACGTGGAAAGGTTGGGACAAGAAACGTTGTACACGTCTGGCACGGAATACAGCTTGTTTATCTTCTTCTGAAAGCTCTTCCATTCCAAGAATTGCGATAATATCCTGAAGTTCTTTATAATGTTGCAACAATTCTTTAACACGTTGGGCACATTTATAATGTTCATCCCCCAAAATTTCAGCTGATAGGATCCTTGAAGTAGAATCCAATGGATCTACAGCAGGATAAATACCAAGCTCTGCAATTTTACGGGAAAGCACGGTTGTTGCATCCAGGTGGGCAAATGTTGTAGCCGGCGCAGGGTCAGTTAAATCATCTGCAGGCACGTATACCGCCTGAACTGAAGTAATAGATCCGTTTTTTGTTGAAGTAATACGTTCCTGCATAGCTCCCATCTCGGTGGCTAAAGTTGGCTGATATCCCACGGCAGAAGGCATACGACCTAAAAGTGCGGATACTTCAGAACCTGCCTGGGTAAAACGGAAAATGTTATCTACAAAGAAAAGCACATCTTTCCCCTGACCTTCTCCCGCTCCATCGCGAAAATATTCTGCTATAGTAAGTCCGGAAAGCGCTACTCTTGCACGTGCTCCCGGTGGTTCGTTCATTTGTCCAAAAACGAAAGTCGCTTTTGATTCTTTTAAAGCGGTTTTGTCAACCTTGGAAAGATCCCATCCTCCTTCTTCCATAGAATGCATAAAATCGTCACCGTACTTTATAATTCCTGATTCCAACATTTCCCTCAAAAGGTCATTTCCTTCACGGGTTCTTTCACCAACTCCTGCGAATACGGATAAACCACCGTGACCTTTTGCAATATTGTTGATCAATTCCTGGATTAATACCGTTTTTCCAACTCCGGCTCCACCAAACAATCCAATTTTACCTCCTTTTGCATAAGGCTCAATTAGATCTATTACCTTAATTCCGGTAAATAACACCTCGGTTGAAACAGATAAATCTTCAAATTTTGGGGCATCCCGGTGAATTGGCAACCCATTTTCGCCAGCTTTAGGCAAATTGTCCATTCCATCAATGGCATCTCCAATCACATTGAACAAACGACCATAAATATCTTTTCCAATTGGCATTTGAATTGGAGATCCCGTAGCTACTACTTCTACTCCACGGCTCAATCCATCGGTTGAATCCATGGCGATGGTTTTTACAGTATTTTCCCCAATATGGGATTGTACTTCCAACACCAATAGGGAACCATCTTTTCTGGTAATTTCCAAGGAATCGTAAATTTTGGGCAAATCGGCATACTCTGAGTTGAAAACTACGTCAACTACAGGGCCAATAATTTGTGCAACTTTACCTGTGATTTTAGACATTATCTAATCTTTAATTTTATAATCTTTAAAATTCAATTTGAAAATTCCCAATAAATTAAAATAATTGACGGGTCATTTTCAGGCCGCAAATATAGTTTTTTTAATTGAAAAAAATAATGGCTTTTTTGGTATTTTTTGGATCTTTATCAATGCCAAGCCTCCCAAAAAGGGTGGGCTTAAAAATAAAAATTCAAACTATATTTATTATTTATAGGGAAGCTGGATACACGGTATTGTAATCCCTCGCTTTCACAGCTGGCAGATTAGATCCATATTTGGCATTTATCGCTTCCATGAACTTGTTGGCTAAGTAAGCATAGCCTCTTGCTGTTGGGTGTACCCCATCTAAACCAAATGCTAATTTTTAATACCAATTGAGAACATGAAAAAATTTGACCTTTTTTTGAGAATTATTTACTCTACTGTAACAGATTTTGCCAAATTTCGGGGCTGATCTACATTTCTTCCCAACATTACGGCTATGTGATAGGACAATAGCTGAAGCGGGATAGTAGTTAATAAAGGTGTTAAGGATTCTATGGTTTCAGGAATTTCTATTACATAATCTGCCAAATTCCTAACCTCTTCGTCCCCTTCAGTAACTATTCCAATAATTTTTCCTTTTCTGGATTTAATTTCCTGGATATTGCTCACTACTTTGTCATAATGACCTTTTTTAGTGGCAATTACCACCACCGGCATTTGTTCATCAATCAAGGCAATAGGTCCGTGCTTCATTTCGGCGGCCGGATAACCTTCGGCGTGAATATAAGAGATCTCTTTTAGTTTTAAAGCGCCTTCCAATGCCACCGGAAAGTTAAAGCCTCTTCCCAAATACAAACAATTTGGCGTATTCTTATATTTATCGGCTATTTCTTTAATATGATCGTTGGAGGTTTCCAAAACCCTGGTGATCTTTGCGGGAATCCTTTCCAATTCCTGTAAATGGAATCTGAACTGGGAATCTGAAATCGCACCTTTATATTTAGCCAGTTTTAAAGCCATCATAGTAAGTACGGTAATTTGAGTTGTAAATGCTTTGGTAGAAGCCACTCCAATTTCCGGACCTGCATGAGTATATGCTCCGGCATGGGTTTCACGGGAAATGGATGATCCCACTACATTACAAACCCCAAACACGAATGCGCCTTTTTCTTTGGCAAGCTTTATTGCCGCCATAGTATCTGCAGTTTCGCCACTTTGAGAGATTGCAATTACCACATCATTTTCATAAATCACCGGATTTCTATACCTGAATTCTGAAGCGTATTCCACCTCCACCGGTATCCTTGCCAGATCTTCAAAAATGTATTCCGCAACCAATCCTGCATGCCATGAAGTTCCGCAGGCAACAATAATAATTCTTTTTGCATTGGCGAGGCGTTCAATATTATCATCTACCCCGGACATTTTTATAATGCCTTTATCCACCAACATTCTTCCACGATAAGTATCCTTGATAGCGTTGGGTTGTTCATAGATCTCCTTCAGCATAAAGTGGTCATATCCGCCTTTTTCTATTTGTTCAAGGTTCATTTTTAATTCCTGAACATAAGGATCTACCAGGGAATCATCCTGAATCTTTCTTACTTTAATTCCTTTATTGCGTCTAATAACGGCCATTTCACCATCTTCCAGGTAAATTACATTACTGGTAAATTCAATAAATGGTGAAGCATCGGAAGCGATAAAAAATTCATCTTCCCCAATTCCTATTGCCAACGGGCTTCCTAGGCGGGCTACTATAAGTTCGTTTGGTTTCCTTTTGTCAAAAACGGTAATGGCATAGGCACCAATAGTTTGGTTAAGCGCAATTTGAACTGCTTTTCCCAACTTTACATCTTCCTTGACCATAACATCTTCAATGAGGTTTATCAAAACCTCGGTATCAGTATCAGATTGAAAGGTATATCCGCGTTTGACGAGCTCCTTTTTAAGGGATGAATAATTCTCAATAATCCCGTTATGAATAATCACCAAATTTTCCGAATTGGAATAATGTGGATGGGAATTCACATCGTTTGGAACCCCATGTGTAGCCCATCTGGTATGGCCAATTCCTATATTACCTTTTGTTGAAGTTCCTTCTTCAAATTTAGCTTTGAGATCGGCAACTTTTCCTTTGGTTTTACAAAGATTGAGCTCCTGCCCATCGTATAAAGCAATACCGGCACTGTCATATCCCCTGTATTCAAGGCGTTGCAACCCCTTTAAAACTATTGGATATGCATCCCTATGACCTATATATCCTACTATCCCGCACATATCTTAATTGCTTGTTTCTGTATAAAAAATATTTAATTTGAGCCTTTTGGAAACATCTGCCGCCAAATTACCATATAACACAGTTCCTTCCGGGGTGATAACTGAAGCCGCAGGAATCCTGTTGATCCCGTCTAAAGGAGTTCTCAAGGCTGAATTTCCAATCAGGTTAATATTTTGAGTAACCACCAAACCTAATCTTACATTTGTAGAATCCTTGTTCAGGATCCTGTTCACATGTTCGGTAATTCTTAATTTATAACTTATTCCGTTTTTGTCCTCATTCCTGACCAATCTCCCGGAATGTGATGAAACTGAATTTAAAGGAGTAGCCTGATCAAAAGTTTGGTCAAAACTATAATCGACCAATGGCTCATTGGTATCTAAATTGTATAAATAGATACGTTCCGGCTCTGCTTCCCCGCCTTGTATTTTATCCTGGTTGACATAAAATGTCAAATTAGCTTCATTAATAAGCCAGTTATTTGCTCTTAACTCTTCTATTTCGGCTTCATCTTCAAAAAGTTCTATAATGACCATGTTACCTTCACCACCTTTGATAAAAAGATTTTCGGCACCAATTTCGGGATTAACCGATTCCATTTCAGCTAAAATTTCAGATGGAAGTGCCTTAGAAAATGTATTTACGGTATTCGAGCCAAAATTCAGTTTGTAGGAATTTTGCTTCTCTACCATTTCAGTGACGTCTCCATCTTTGTCGACATCGGAAGTATCGGCGACAAGATTTGTGTAATAAAGGATGATTCCGGCTTTAGGATCTGTGAAATTAAGGAGTGCCATTGTGCCATTGCCATTTACAGCTTCCGCTTCAAAATACAAGCCCCTGATGAAATTCTTGAAATTGTTGTTATTTGACAATTCAATTGATCCTTGCTTATCAAGTATGTTTTCCTGAAAAAATGGAGTAGACAAATTAACCCTTAAGCGAGGTTTT
>JAENXB010000346.1 GCA_016649785.1 Flavobacteriaceae bacterium | reverse complement strand
TCCACTCCTAATTTACCATTGGATGAAGTTATGACCTCATAATTTGAAAGTTCCAATAGTTCTCCTGTATTTTCGCGAACTGTTATATCATCCTCTATTAACAGTATTTTTTTCATGGTGTTAAAATTGGTATTTTTACTACAAATTTAGTGCCTTCATTCTCGATACTGGTGAATTCTATACTTCCTCCCAGATTTTCCAAATGCGTCCTGGCAATGTTCAGCCCTATTCCTGTTCCCTGGTTTAAAACAGCATTTTCAGCCCTAAAATAACGTTCAAAAATATGTTTTTGATCCTTCTGTGGTATCCCGATTCCCTGATCTTCCACCACAAAAATTATAGCATTTTCAGTTGGTGATACCTCAAATTTAATAAGAGTGTCTTCCGGAGAATATTTGATGGAATTACCTATTAAATTGGATAAGATAAGCTCTAATATTTTTTCGTCCTGGTAGAGCATCAGATCTTCCATTTCCTGGGGATAGATTAATTCCTGTCCGCTTTTTAAAGTGACATTAGCGTTGTAAACCACTTCATTAATCAGCCTCTTAAGGCTGAAGGAATTGTATTTATACTGGCCGCTACCAGTATCTAAACGTTCAATAGACAAGAAATCATTTAAAATATTATTGAGATAATGCACCTTGTTGCGTATAGTCCCAAGATGTTTTTCCCTTTTATCCTGTTGGTTTTCCTGAATGTATTTTTCAGTCAGGGTTGCCGATGTTAAAATCCCGCTCAAAGGGGTTTTAAATTCATGAGATACCAGAGAAAGAAATTTAGTTTTAAGCTCATTTAGTTCCTTCTCTTTTTGCAAGGCAACCTTAATTTTCTTTTCGGCCAGTTTCCTCTTTTGTACTTCTCCTTCTAAATTGAGATTGAGGTTTTGGAGTTCCTGAATACTTTCCTGTAATTCCCTGGTCCTAATTTTTATCTTATCTTCCAGATGTGTATTTAGCTCCACTATCTGGCGTTCATTTTCTTTCCTTACGGTTATATCAATAATCAATGACATCACATATTGCTCTCCTTCAATTACAAAAGGATTTAATCCAGCTTCCACAGGAAATTGCGTCCCATCTTTCCTAACTCCGTATAAATCACGCCCATGCCCCATTTGACGTTTTTCGCTATGCGCTAAAAACGATTTAAAATGAGCCCCGTGATTTGGACGATAATTGGAAGGAATTAAAATAGTAAGAGGTTGGTTTATCATTTCTCCCACATTATAGCCGAACATTTTCTCAACAGATGAATTGGCAGCGACAATGGTTTGGGAAGCATCCACAACAATTATTCCTTCTGAAGCAGCTTCAAAAAGTATATTAAACTCATATTTATTCTGAAACAATAGTTTTTGCAACACGCTTTGAAAAAATTTTAAATAGTATTTAACTGAACTAATTCACAAAAGTACGGGGATTTTTGTGAAGCAACGATTAAATTCCATCTCAAAAGTCATTAAATTAAATTTATTCCCCCTAAAATTATTGAATTTATTTTTAGCCGGATGCCGTTTAATTGCTTGAGAGAAAGAAAAAATCAATTTAAAGGTAAAAAACCCTGCCTGAATCCTTTTCCGGCTTACCTGAATTTTTAAATAATATTATAAATGTGCCTGATCCCTTTTCAATTTAAATTATCGTCAACCTTTTTGAATAGGAATATCAACCTACCGTGACTTTCGCAGTGATCATCTTTTTATGAAAAGGTTTCCTAAGCTATATGTTGCTTATCCTGAGGTGTTTTTAAGGCTAAAAACAGGCTTAAAAACCCACCCTTAAAATTGTGAATAAAAAAAACCCAAACAATAATGTTCGGGTTTTTAATTGAAGTTGGCCTACTAGGGCTCGAACCTAGACTCTTCTATACC
>JAENXB010000088.1 GCA_016649785.1 Flavobacteriaceae bacterium | reverse complement strand
CTTCATCCTCCTAATCCTAAGCGAAGGGAACTGGTTGCCGCTTATTGTGCTCGGACTAAACTTTCCTCTCCTCCCTCCTCTCTCCATTTTCAATTTTTTAACTTTCCACTTCCTACTTCCATCTTCATACTTCTAACTTCAAAAAGTCTCTTCTCTATATTCTATTTTCTCTTTTCTTTTCAAACTTCCCACTTCTAACTTCTAACTTCAATTCACCCCACCCTCAACCCGTCTTCAACTTTAAGATCGGGATTGAGAAGAACGATATCGTTCCCGGGGGCCACAGCTCCTAAAACCAGGCATTCGCTCATAAAATTGGCGATCTGCTTTTTGGGGAAATTGACCACTGCCACAATTTGCTTTCCCAATAGATCCTCTTTAGAATAGCGTTTGGTAATCTGGGCCGATGATTTCCTGATCCCGATCTCAGCTCCAAAATCGATTATTAACCGGTAAGCAGGTTGCCTAGCCTCCGGAAAATCCAGTACTTCCGATATGGTGCCGATACGCATCTCAACTTTTTCAAAATCATTCCAGGTTATTTCCATCTTACTTAAATATTTTATGAACTATCCAGGCCGGGCCGATTAACAAAAACTGAATATCTTTTAGAAATGAAGGCTTCTTTCCTTCAATTTTATGTCCGTAGAACTGACCTATCCAGGCAATGACAAAAATAAGCAAAGAAACCAGCCACAAAGGGAAAACCAAAGAAATAAAATAATTGCCCACCAGGCATAAGACAGCAAACAATAGCATTTTTAATCCCATGCTTACCGATAAACGGAAATAGAAAACGAGCACAAAAATCAGGAAAAAGCTCGCCCAGTTTTCAATTAAAGGCAAATCTCGCGGGATCAGTCCTTTCAAAAACCCTGCAGGCATACTCATCAATAATCCAACGATGGAAAAGAAAATAGCCGGAACACAGATGTAATGAATAGCCTGGTTGGTTTTATTTTGATGGCTGACAGCATATTCTGAAAACCATTGATCTAAGCTTCTCATAAAGATTTATTTAAAATAAACATGTTAAATTTGTGATCAGTCAATTCAATTCATAATTAAACCTTTAACAATGGCCTTAACTGCATCAACTATGCTCCCTTTGGGAACCAAAGCACCGAAATTTGTTCTCCCCGATTCCATCAGTGGCAAACTATTAAGTTTAAAAGAATTAAAAGGTGAAAAAGGTACGGTAATTATGTTTATTTGCAACCATTGCCCGTTTGTGAAACATGTAAATGAAGAAATTGTTAGGCTGGCCAATGATTACAGGGTTTCCGGATTCGGGTTTGTCGCGATCATGAGCAATAACGTAGAAGATTATCCCGAAGATCATCCGGAGCTGATGAAAAAATCCGCAGAAAAATATCACTATCCCTTTCCTTATTTATACGACCAAACCCAGGAGGTTGCCAAAGCTTACGATGCCGCCTGTACCCCCGATTTCTATTTATTCGATTCAAAATTAAAACTCATTTACCGCGGGCAGCTGGATGAATCCCGTCCGGGTAACGGGATCCCGGCAAATGGACGGGATTTGCGTGAAGCTTTGGATTCAGTCCTGAACAACCGAAAAGTTCCTCAACCCCAAAAACCCGGAATGGGCTGTGGTATCAAGTGGAAGAAATAGATCCCTTTTGTCCGTTTTTATCGGTAATTGAAGCTCTGAGAAATTCCGCCTAAACCGATTTCCCCCTTTTAATTGCCATTTTCCACTTTTCACTCTCCACTTTCCACTTTCCACTTTCCACTCTCCACTTTCCACTCTCCACTCTCCACTTTCCACTCTCCACTTTTCACTTTTCACTCTTCACTCTTCACTTTTCTCATATCCTTAACAGTGCTTCTTCCCTTATTTCCCTAATTTTAGATTTAATACTAAAAAAATAAGTTATGAGTACACTTAAATTAGGAGATACAGCGCCAAATTTCGATGCGGAGACTTCCATAGGAAAAATTAACTTTTACGATTATTTAGGAGATAGCTGGGGTATTTTATTTTCCCATCCCGCCGATTTTACCCCGGTTTGCACCACCGAATTGGGAGCGGCCGCCAAATACAAGGATGAATTTGAAAAACGCAACGTTAAAATGATCGCTTTAAGCGTGGATGGGGTTGAGTCCCACAAGGAATGGATAAAGGATATCAATGAAACCCAACACACAAAAGTTGATTTTCCCATAATTGCCGATGAGAACAAGAAAATCTCGAAACTTTATGATATGATCCATCCAAAAGCCGATAACACCCTTACCGTGCGTTCGGTTTATGTAATTGCACCCAATAAAACCATCATGTTAACGATAACCTATCCCGCAAGTACCGGAAGGAATTTTGATGAATTGCTGCGAGTTATCGATTCCCTGCAATTGACAGCCGACCATAAGGTATCCACTCCGGCCAACTGGAAAAAGGGTGAAGATGTGGTAATTAGCCCTTCTATATCAAATGAAGAAGCAAAAAAAATGTTCCCAAAAGGTTTTAAAGAGGTAAAGCCTTATTTAAGATTAACCCCGGAACCAGATATGAAATAAGTTAGATTTGAGATCTGAGATTTGAGATCTGAGATTTTGAATGATTTTTTATTCAAAAAAGAAAAACCTCACAGCCTCGAAATTTCGAGCCTGTGAGGTTTTTTTATCCCGAAATTTGGAATTTCCTTGTTTTACTTCACCGCAACCAGTTCCACATCAAAGATCAGGGTGGCATTTGGGGGGATCACTCCTCCGGCACCGCTTGCGCCGTAAGCCAGATTTGAAGGAATTACAAACCGGGCCTGGTCTCCAACGTGCAACAGTTGAATACCTTCATCCCAGCCTTCAATCACCTGTCCTTTTCCAAGAGCAAAATCAATGGGTTCATTTCTTTTGTAGGAAGAATCAAACACGCTGCCATCGCTTAACATTCCTTTATAATGAACAGAAACGGTATTGCCTTTTTCGGCTTTGGAACCGGTTCCTTTTTGTTCAATTTTGTAGCGCAATCCGCTTGGGGTTTTCTCAAAACCCTCGGTTAACTCACCCAATAATTCCTGTTGTTTCTTTTTCGCCGCAGCTTCCCTGTCTCCCTTAGCTCCGTTAAAAGCACGGAATTCTTCAACTGCATTAAATTTTTCGGCTACATCCCCTGCCCGGATGATCTCCAGCTTTTCGATTTTATCTCCCTGGGCAATTGCATCAACAACATCCTGGCCTTCCACTACCTGTCCAAAAACCGTGTGTTTTCCGTCCAGCCAGGGAGTTTCGGTATGGGTGATAAAAAACTGACTTCCATTGGTTCCGGGACCTGCATTGGCCATAGATAGTTTTCCCGGAGCATCGTGCTTCAAATCAGGGTGAAATTCATCGGGAAAGTTGTAACCCGGGCCACCGGTGCCGTTTCCTTTGGGATCGCCGCCCTGGATCATAAAATTGGGGAGCACCCTGTGAAATTTCAATCCGTCATAATATGGTTTTCCCTGTGGAAGCGCCTTGTTCTCCAAATTTCCTTCGGCCAGGCCGACAAAATTTCCAACTGTTCCCGGTGTTTTCTCAAATTCAAGTTTCGTTAAAATTTCTCCTTTAGAGGTATGAAATTTTGCGTATAATCCATCTTTCATGTCGCTAGTTTAAAATTATTCCTGCAAATATAAGGAATTGAAAAAGTAAGCTAAAACCTCTTAAGCTGTTTTTAAGAAAATATGGCGGGATTAAACAATTATTACCGGAAAACCAGGAAGAAAAATACCAACAATTTTTTAAACCGACACCGGATTTATTAATTATTAAAACTTTAATTAGCCACTTCGCTTATAAATTTGATCCGGTACAGCCGCAGTTCTTCAAGGTCGTATTCCCCGTCAAACTCCTTCATGGCATCTTCTATTTTATCGCTTTCGGCTTCTAAAAAATATTCGTGAATTTCTTCCTGCTGCTCTTCGTCCAATATTTCATCTATCCAATAATTGATATTGAGCTTGGTACCACTGTAAATAATGGCTTCCATTTCCTTTATGAATTCGCTCATTTCCATTCCCTTGGCAGAGGCAATATCATCCAACGGCAATTTCCTGTCGATATTTTGAATGATATAAAGTTTAAGTCCGCTGTGGGCGCCGGTAGATTTCACAACCATGTCATCTGGCCTTAGGATATCATTATCTTTGACATAACGGGCTATCAGTTCTATAAACTCCTTTCCGAATTTCCTGGCTTTACCTTCCCCAACTCCATGTATATTGGTCAACTCTTCTAAGGTCACCGGGTATTTTAAGGCCATATCCTCCAGGGAAAGGTCCTGAAAGACGGCAAATGGCGGAACATCAAGCCTTTTCGCGACCTTTTTACGCAGTTCCTTCATCATTTTCACCAACTGCTCATCTATATTCGCGCCCCCGGTTTTTGTGGAGACCACTTCTCCTTCGGTAATACTGTCAAAAACATGATCTTCAGTCATCATAAAAGAAGTTGGATTTTTCAAAAATTCCTCCCCTTTATCGGTTAATTTTACAACTCCATAAGTTTCGATGTCCTTTTTTAATAAGCCTGCTACAAGGACTTGCCGCAATAATGCCATCCAATATTTGGCATCCTTGTCATTTCCCTTCCCAAACAGCAGATGTTCATCGGTTCTATGAGATAAGATCAGGGCATTTGCCTTTCCTATCAGGGTATTTACAACTTCTTTTGATTTGTATATTTGATTTGTATCCTTTATTGTTTTCAGCAAAAGAGTTGTGTGGTCTATGGCTTCGTGTTGCTTTTTTGGGTTGCGCACATTGTCATCCATAGAGGCGCCTTCCCCTGTTTTGCTATCAAATTCTTCCCCAAAATAATGAAGTAGGAATTTGCGGCGGGAGATGGAAGTTTCAGCATAACCTACAACTTCCTGCAAAAGGGCGTGACCAATTTCCTGTTCGGCCACCGGTTTCCCGCTCATAAATTTTTCCAGTTTTTCAATATCCTTATAGGAATAAAAGGCCAGGCAATGTCCTTCGCCCCCATCCCTACCGGCACGACCGGTTTCCTGGTAATAACTTTCAAGGCTCTTGGGAATATCGTGGTGAATCACAAATCGCACGTCCGGTTTGTCTATTCCCATCCCAAAGGCGATGGTTGCAACTACCACGTCTACATCCTCCATGATGAACATGTCCTGATGTTTTGCCCGGGTTTTAGCATCCAGCCCGGCGTGATAAGGCACAACAGAAATTCCGTTTACCTGAAGGGTTTGTGCGAGCTCCTCTACTTTTTTCCGACTTAAACAGTAGATAATTCCGGATTTGCCTTCAAATTGTTTGACAAACCGAATGATATCGGTAAATACGTTTTTGGTTTTTGGCCGCACCTCGTAATATAAATTCGGGCGGTTAAAACTCGCTGTAAAGGTATCGGCATCCGGAATACCCAGGTTTTTGAGAATATCCTCCTGTACTTTAGGAGTTGCTGTGGCTGTAAGCCCAATAATAGGGATATTATCGCCAATTCGTTTAATAATAGTGCGCAAATTGCGGTATTCCGGCCTGAAATCGTGACCCCACTCGCTAATGCAATGCGCTTCATCTACCGCCATAAATGAGATCTTCACATTTCGTAAAAATTCGACATTTTCTTCCTTGGTGAGAGATTCTGGCGCTACATAGAGCAATTTGGTGATCCCGTTGGTAATATCTTCCTTGACTTGTTTTACCTCCGATTTGTTCAAAGAGGAATTCAGCACGTGTGCTACGCCGTGTTCAGAAGAGATCCCGCGAATGGCATCCACCTGGTTTTTCATCAGCGCAATCAGGGGTGATACCACGATGGCAGTGCCATCAGATATTAGTGCAGGAAGCTGGTAGCACAGGGATTTCCCGCCGCCGGTAGGCATTACAACAAAAGCGTTATGCCCTTTAATTATGCTGGTTATTACCTGTTCCTGAAGACCTTTGAATTGACTAAATCCAAAGTACTTTTTAAGTTGTTTGTGTAAATCTATTTCCGCAGAACTCATTCAATTATGTTACAATTTTACATACATTTGCAGAACATAAAGATACATGTTTCTTTAGTATATTGCAATTCATAATTCTACAATTTGAAACTTAAAGAAAATATCCTCTACGTAGCTAAAAAGACTATTTCCATTGAAGCGAAAGCCATTGCAAACCTTGAGGAATTATTGACTCAGGATTTTGCAGATGCCGTTCAATGTATATATAACTCAAAAGGTAGGGTAATTATTACGGGAATTGGAAAAAGCGCCATTATTGCCGGTAAAATTGTGGCGACTTTAAACTCTACCGGCACCCCGGCTGTTTTTATGCATGCCGCCGACGCCATTCATGGAGACCTGGGCACTATCTTAAAGGATGATGTGGTTATATGTATTTCCAAAAGCGGAAATACCCCCGAAATTAAAGTCCTGGTGCCGCTGATAAAAAATTTCAACAATAAAATTATCGCCATTACAGGGAATGTGGATTCTTTTCTGGGACTGCAATCAGATTTTGTGTTAAACGCCTTTGTAGAAAAGGAAGCCTGCCCCAATAATCTTGCGCCTACAACAAGTACTACTGCCCAATTGGTTTTGGGCGATGCCTTGGCGGTTTGTTTATTGAACCTGCGTGGATTTTCCAGTAAAGATTTCGCCAAGTACCATCCCGGTGGTGCCTTGGGCAAGAAATTGTATTTAAGGGTAGGTGATATCACGGCTCAAAACCAGCAACCACAGGTTTCGCCCAATACCAATGTAAAAGACGTAATTGTGGAAATTTCCGAAAAAATGCTGGGAGTAACCGCGGTAATTGAAAATGAAAAGATCGTCGGGATCATTACCGATGGCGATATCCGAAGAATGCTTCACAACAACGACAGTTTTGTACATCTTACCGCTGCCGATATTATGAGCAAAAATCCCAAAACCATCGCCCCTGATGCTATGGCGGTAGATGCCCTGGAAATGTTGGAAGAAAACAAAATATCTGTGCTAATCGCCCAGGAAAACGGCAAATATGCCGGGGTAGTACATATTCATAACCTAATAAGAGAAGGAATTTTATAATGAGAAAAGCCAAATCAACCAACGAGGAAATGTCGTTTTTGGATCACTTAGAAGATTTGCGCTGGCATTTAATAAGAGCGTCTTTAGCAATAATAATAGCAGCTACCGTGGCCTTTTTTGCAAAAGGATTTATTTTTGACGTGTTGTTATTTGGACCAAGACACCCCGATTTCTGGACTTATGATATCCTATGCCGGTTTACAACCTGGTTGGGAATGGAAAGTGGGTTTTGCTTTGATGAGATGCCCTTCAGGGTCCAAAGCCGGACGATGGGCGGTCAATTCTCGGCCCATATCTGGGTTTCCATGACTGCCGGATTTGTACTTGCCTTTCCCTATGTAATCTATGAATTCTGGAAATTTGTGGCTCCCGCGATGAAAGACACCGAAAAAAATAGTTCCAAGGGATTTATTTTTATTTCCTCTGCTTTGTTCTTTTTGGGTGTTTTGTTTGGATATTACCTGGTTACGCCGCTTTCCATCAATTTCCTTGGAAAATACCAGGTGAGTGACGATGTGTTTAACGATTTCGATTTGAGCAGTTACATTGCCCTTGTGAGAGCCTCCGTTCTCGCCAGCGGATTGATCTTTGAACTTCCCATCGTAATCTATTTCCTTACCAAAGTTGGGGTCTTGACTCCCGACTTTCTGAGAAAGTACCGCAAATATGCGTTGGTAATTGTATTGATTTTTTCAGCAATTATCACCCCGCCGGATATTGTCAGTCAGATTATTGTCGCGATCCCCGTTCTTGTTTTATATGAAGTGAGTATTTTGATCTCGCGAATCGTTTATAGAAAAGAAGCAAAAATATTAAAGAAAAATAAATGAATCAGGTAGAAGAATTCAATTCGTACCGCGAGCGGATGAACGATGTTATTTTAAAGGATAACAATAAAATAATAAAACGCATTTTCAATCTTGACACAAATGCTTTCGCACCGGGAGCTTTGGACGTTAAAACGAAAGAACTTTTGGGCCTGGTTGCCTCAACGGTTTTGCGCTGTGACGATTGCATTAAATATCATCTGGAAACCTCTTATAAAGAAGGTATCACTAAAGCAGAAGTGATGGAAGCCATGGGAATTGCAACCCTGGTTGGCGGCACCATCGTGATTCCGCATTTGAGAAAAGCATACGAATTCTGGGATGAACTGGAGTCGATGGATTTGAGATAATAGATATGAGATTTAAATCACAAATAACAGGTAGTTCCAAGGCATTAGAAGAACAAAATTATCTGACTTTTCAGAATAATTTCAGAAGGAACTCTTACTCAAACATTTTATAGCCACGAATAAAAAATGTCAACAGTAATATAAAAATCAATTATTCGTGCATTAGTGGCATTTTGTTTTGGAATTACATTTCTTAAAGAAAAATTCAAATATAAGGGTCACGAATTTTATAACCCAATAACTTATAATGAATAAAGGTAAATCCAGTTTAAACCAACAAAATTCCCGTTATTCATAAAAACCTTAACTTAGGCCTCAATTTATCTTATGAAGTTAAAAGCCGAAAAAATAGTAAAATCCTACAAAGGACGGGAAGTTGTAAAAGGCATTTCCCTTGAAGTAAATCAGGGGGAGATCGTTGGCCTGCTTGGCCCAAACGGTGCGGGAAAAACCACCTGTTTTTATATGATCGTTGGCCTCATTAAACCCAACGGCGGCAAAATATTCCTCGATAACCACGATATTACCAAATCCCCCATGTACAAAAGGGCGCAACACGGAATTGGGTATTTGGCCCAGGAAGCTTCTGTCTTCAGGAAACTGAGTATTGAAGACAATATCATGAGCGTTCTGGAACTCACCAAACTCTCCAAAAAAGAACGCCACGACAAGATGGAGTCTTTAATTGAAGAATTTGGTTTAAGCCACATCAGAAAAAGCCGCGGAGACCTATTAAGCGGAGGCGAGCGCCGGCGGACCGAAATTGCCCGTGCCCTGGCTACCGACCCCAGTTTTATCCTTTTGGATGAACCCTTTGCCGGAGTAGACCCGGTAGCGGTCGAAGACATTCAGCGTATCGTGGCCGATCTGAAAAACAAAAATATCGGGATCCTTATTACCGATCACAACGTGCAGGAAACCCTTGCCATTACAGACAGGACCTACCTCATGTTTGAAGGAACTATCCTAAAACACGGAAAACCCGAAGAACTCGCCGAAGACGAAATGGTGCGAAAAGTGTATTTAGGACAAAATTTTGAACTTCGAAAAAAGAAGATATTTGATTAAACCTCACAGGTTTCAAAAACCTGTGAGGTTTTTATCGGGAAGTTTCACGCATCCCCTGATTTCTCCTCCCTAAAGAACATCGAAAACATAATTCACAATGAAATTATCCATTGCCCCTGACTTTAGTCAGGGGATAAAGAATTGAAATGAAATGGAGTTTAGCCCCATATTTTTTATGGGATAATAACAATGAAGGATGTATCAATGTAACAAGAATGGGTTTAATGCAATTTATGGGGATACCCTAATTTGTAAAAATAAATGTTCAATATGGTTCCATTTTTACATCCATAATTTCGTTTTCCTGCCATCCATAGCCCACGATTTTAATCATGGGGAATAAATAAATCAGTTCCATCCCAATGGTTTCAACCATTTAAATTAACCGTCACGGGAATTAACAAAAAAAGCATCAAGAAAAATTATCCATTGCCCCTGACTTCAGTCAGGGGATAAAATATTGAAATGAAATGGGCTTTAGCCCCATATTTTTTTATGGGATAAGTAAATTAACAACAAAACCTAAACTTCTGTTTTCTTACCCCTAAGGAACATCAAAAACATTACATAATTCTCAAGGATAACGATATTCCCGATTAGCAAGATGCCCCCAAAAGTGTATTTAGGACAAAATTTTGAACTTCGAAAAAAGAAGATATTTGATTAAAACCTAACAGTTTTTAAAACCTCGTATGTCCGATTAATTTCGATTTTATTTTTCACATTAAGGAAGATTAAACAGGATTTAATATCTTCGTTCCATGAATGTTAATTTGATGCAAACCCCCATAGATTATTTAAAAGGAGTTGGTCCCGGCCGGGCCGATTTACTGCGCAAGGAATTGGGAATTCATACCTATCAAGACTTTATCAATTTTTTTCCAAACCGCTACCTGGACAAAACCCGGTTTTATAAAATTAATGAACTTCAGCAAAATTCAGCCGAGATACAGGTAACAGGGAAAATTATCAACCTGAAGACCGTGGAGCAAAAAAACGGAAAACGCCTGGTGGCAGAATTTATTGATGAAACCGGAAAGATGGAGTTGGTTTGGTTTCGCGGCCATAAATGGATCAGGGAAAATTTAAAGCTGAACGTTCCTTATGTGATCTTCGGAAAGACGAATTGGTTCAACGGACTTTTCAGCATGGCACATCCCGAGATGGAATTGCTGGAAGAACATGAAAAAAGTTTGCGCACGGTGATGCAACCGGTTTATG
>JAENXB010000220.1 GCA_016649785.1 Flavobacteriaceae bacterium | reverse complement strand
CAGTCTTAAACATCAATTTTTCCGTTATTTTTAAAGCTCATTAAAATGAAAAATCTCCTATTTATTTACAACGCCAATTCCAGAAAAACAAGTGGTTTTCTGGATGCCCTACATAAAGCAGTGAGCCCAAAAACCTACAATTGTAATCTTTGCGGTATCACCTACGGTATTTTCAAGGAGGATAAAACCTGGAAAAATTTCAGGGAAGCGAGTGATCTTTCCATGGAATTCCTGCATTTGGATGAATTCAAGAAACGCTACGCTTCAAAATTCGGATATAAATTCACATTCCCAATTGTGCTTTCAGCCAATCAAAACGAACTGGAAATATTTATATCTACAGAAGAATTAAACTCCCTGAAAAATGCTGAAGAATTAATTCAGGTAATTACCAATCGACAGAAAGCGAATTAAAAATATTGGGGATTTTAGAATTTAATCGATAAAAAAGTTCAAAAAAACCACTATTCCCCGGGTTCATGGCCATTCAGGATAGTTCCTTTTTTTAACTTCCAATAGATTATAGAACTGCACAAATTGTCCATAGAAGACACTGTTTGCTTAACCACATTGGTGATGGTGGAGATGGGCACTCCTTCCTTATTCCTGCTCTTTATATTTTTGTACAAATAATTAATAGTTTCATTATAAAATATTTCATTTTGTTGAAGCCAGTCCGGTATTACCTCAGGTTGATTTTCTTCTTCCAGATAAGAATTGATTTCCCCCAGTCTAAGTCTGACAAATTCCTGTAACCGTTTCAAAATTTCTATTCCCAGGGGATCCTCATTCTCCATCATAAACTGGATATTGTGCATCACATCTTTCATATCTTTCGCGCCATACACAATAGACCTCAGCCCCATCATGCTCGCAGTTAATTGTTCCGCTTCAGTTATGTTGAGATTTTGTTCCTGTAACTGTGCATAATAAGATGTAAGCTCATCTTCCAGTCTTTTAATTTTATCATATCTTTCATTCAAACCTGTGGCCCTTCTAAAGATCATTTTCCAGCCCGAATCTTTATGATTCGTCATTGGACCAATCTTCAAGCAATCCAGGATAAATTCGCGGGTGTATAAATAAACCTGTTTCAGCTCCTTGTCCAGTGCTTTCAGGGCGACATCGGGAACATCGGGAGAGATGTTTTTAATATAGAGCGTCTCCCCCGCCGGCTCGGCTTGTAAGAATCTATGCCTCAAAAATCTTTCAAATAGTCCTAAAAATGGATATATCAACACTATTCCTATCAAATTTAAAAGTGTGTTTAATAACACCAATTCCATCAAAGGATCCTCTACCCTGAAAATATAATAGGCACCATAAACCAATTCGTGGATAAAGAAAAAGACGAGAAATCCGGCGAACAAGTTGAAAATAACATTCGCCATGGAAAGTCTTTTTTTATCGGCTGTACCCCCAAGAGAACCAATAACGAGGGTGGCCGTTGTACCAATATTTGCCCCAATGACCATAGCGACTGATTGGTATATATCTACCAATCCGGCATTTAGCGCGCTAAGAATAATAACGATCATGGCAGAGCTGGACTGAATTAAACCGGTTATAACCAAACCCATCAATAGAAATGCCCCCAGGCCATAAGACGCAAAAAAAGTCAGGTCTATCTCTCCCGCAATATTTTCAACCGAGACTTTCATGAAGTCCAGGCCCAAAAAGAGCAAACCAAACCCAACCAGAAAAGCTCCGAGGTTCTTTAAAAAAGGCCGTGATTTCAGAAAGAGATAGGATACAATTCCTATGGCTAAAAAGGGATAGGAAAAATCGGCGATATCCATTTTAAAGCCTAAAGTTGCAACTATCCAGGCAGTAAATGTAGTACCCAAATTGGCTCCTAAAACAACTCCCAGGGAATTTCTCAAGGTTATCATTCCGCCTCCCAAAAATGCCAACACCAATAGCGTTACCATCGAGCTGCTTTGTAAAATACCCGTAACTACGGTGCCGGTTATAATACCTTGCCAACTTTTATTGGTAAATCTTTGAATCAGGTTCTTAAAGGATTTCCCGGCAAGTCCTTTCACTCCATCTTCCAAATGATACATTCCAAAGAGAAAGATCCCCAAACCTGCTAAAAACATCCAGTAATCAAAAGCGACTTCTTTCATGATCAGATGTTCAACTTCCTAACAAATATAATTATTGACTGGGAATGAATGGGTATTTTGTTAAAAAAACATGTTTAAAATTTGTTTGAGTAAATTCTTAACAGTTTTCATTGTTTTAATTAACCATTTTCGGAAATAAGTTGCTTAAGGGAAACATCAATGACATCAGGAATTTGATTTTACCTTTTATTTTATTCGTGGATTAAGTGGCTATTTTTGGAGATTTTACTTTTTAAAAGACACTATCTTTATAACTCCTAAAAGTTATTTTGGATCAATATTTCACTAATGAGAGAACAGAGCGAAAAAGAAGAATTTTACAACTGGATCACTCACGGAATTGGTTTTGCCCTGAGCCTATTGGGATTTGTATTGCTGATTATTTTTGAACAACAAAAATCAACATGGAGTTTACTGGGGATCAGTTTATATGGAATCTCATTGATATTGTTGTATTTCGCCTCTACCATTTATCATTACGAGCGAAAAATAAAACATAAAAACCGCTATCGGATTCTCGATCATATCAGTATTTATGTCCTCATTGCCGGAACTTACAGCCCCCTGGTTTTAATTACTTTAGAAAATAGTCTTGGCTGGTTGCTTTTTTGGATCGTTTGGGGAATTGCTTTAATAGGGACCATTTTAAAGATCTTCTTTACCGGGAAATTTGAAGTGCTATCGGTTATTTTATATTTAATAATGGGCTGGCTTATTGTTTTGGATGTCAATACCCTAATTGAAATAATTGATTTTACAGGTTTACTTCTTTTATTCCTGGGCGGACTTAGTTACACTATTGGGATATTTTTTTATTTGAGACATAAAGTTCCATTCAACCATCTTGTCTGGCATTTATTTGTGTTGGCCGGAAGCATATTTCACTATTTATTTATCTTTTTCAGGGTGATTTAGAATACCGACCTTGGGAATCATGCCCTAATTGTCTTTCAAAAAATTTCTTAAAACATATTGAAGAATACCATTATTTTTATAGTATGCCAATTCGATTTCAGAATCTAACCGGGCTTTGACTTCAAATTCTATTTTCTCTCCGGATTCTTTCAGGGCGGTTACCTTAATAATTTTTGAGGGTGCAAGATTTTCAGAAATCCCTTCAAAAGAAAAGATTTCTTTGCCAGACAAGCCTAAGGATTCAGCTGTTTGTTGATTGGTGAACTCTAAAGGCAAAACGCCCATTTGCACTAAATTACTGCGATGAATACGCTCAAAACTTTCTACCAGGACAATTTCTATCCCTAATAAGCTGGTGCCTTTCGCCGCCCAATCCCGCGAGGAACCGCTTCCGTAATCTTTTCCCGCAATGACCAGTAAAGGGGTTTTATCTTCGGCATATTTCATCGCGGTTTCATAAACGCTGAGGGTTTCATTCCCGGGAAAATACGTTGAAAAACCGCCTTCTTTATCGGTGATTTTATTTTTTATACGAACATTGGCGAAGGTGCCACGCATCATCACTTCGTGATTTCCACGACGCGAACCAAAGGAGTTGAAATCTTTTAGAGCGATCCCTTTACTTATAAGGTATTTCCCAGCTGCAGAGTATTTACTGAAAGCCCCTGCCGGCGAAATGTGATCGGTAGTAATCGAATCCCCTAAATACAGGAGTACACGTGCATTTTTTATATCTGATTTGGCCTGGGGAATATCACTTAAATCTTTAAAAAATGGAACTTCGTGAATGTAGGTGGAATTATTTTCCCAACTATAATGATTTCCTTCAGCGGCCTGAAGTTTTTTCCATTGCTCGTCCCCATCAAAAATTTCCCCGTAAACTGTTTTAAAATCATCAATTTGCATACATTCCTGTACGGTTTGATCAATTTCCTCCTGACCTGGCCAAATATCCTTTAAATACACAGGCTGCCCGTTTGGATCAAAGCCCAAAGGATCGTTCAATAGATCAACATCTACACGGCCTACCAAAGCATAAGCAACCACCAGCATGGGAGACATCAGGAAATTCATCTTTACCTGGGAATGCACCCGGGCTTCAAAATTTCGGTTTCCGGAAAGTACCGATGCCACAACCAATTCATTACTGTCAATAGCTTCGGCAATGTGAGGCGGTAGTGGACCGCTATTTCCTATGCAAGATGTGCAGCCATAGCCCACTGTATGAAATCTTAACGCATCTAAATCTTCGGACAGGCCGGATCGGTTCAAATAATTGGTCACGACCTTGGATCCCGGGGCCAAACTTGTTTTTACCCAGGATTTGGTCCTCAAACCTCTGGCTACGGCGTTTCGTGCTACCAGACCAGCACCTACCATTACCGAAGGATTTGAAGTATTGGTACAACTGGTAATAGCGGCTAT
>JAENXB010000309.1 GCA_016649785.1 Flavobacteriaceae bacterium | reverse complement strand
TTTCCTTTTTCCCAGAAACACCAGGTCTTGTCATTTTCAGTTTTGGGAGAGGGATCTATTATCGCGATAGTCTTTTGTTCAAAAAACCGGTCTCTGCTTAGTTGGAGTGCAAGTTGAAGTCCTGCCAGTCCACCACCAATAATAATGTAATTAAAGTTTTTTGACATTTAGAAAGATATCGTAAAAACTTTAGAATACGGGGTTATTTTTTAAAATATTTAAAAGGTACCCAAAGCATACCAAAACATTCCCCATCCTCTTTTCCTAAATGTTTATGGTGCATTTTATGTGCCCTTCGCAGGCCTTTTCCGAAACGATTATTTGCATTTCTGAAAATTTTGAAGCGTTGGTGTATAAATATGTCGTGTACCGAAAAATAAGCAATTCCATAGGCAAGAATTCCAAGCCCAATAGGCAAAGCGATCCAAACATCTTCATATCTCCACAACAGGAAGAACCCAATGCTTACGATGGCGTAAAACACAAAGAATAAGTCATTGCGCTCCCACCAACTGCTGTGGTCTTTTCTGTGGTGATCCTTATGGAGTTTCCATAAGATCCCGTGCATTACATATTTATGGGTAAACCACGCCATCCCTTCCATCATAACAAAAGTGGATACAAAAACCACACTCCAAAGCAATGTTTCCATTATAATAAGTTTAATCTATATGATATGTACGATTTTGCCAACAAGCCCGCTTTTTGATAATTTGGCACGCTTATTCTTCTGTTTTTAATCTCTAAAGAAGGCACGTTTTTTAGCTTGTTCAAAAGTTTCCTGTAGTAAATATAAGCCGTGTATACCCCGAATTTGGCCTCAATTGGCAACTTCGTAATTCCGCGTAAACCTGCGATAAAATCAGCTTCAATTTCTTCAATGATCTTTTGTTTACTCGCCTCATCCAATGCTTCCAGATTGGCTTGCGGAAAATAGCTTCGGCTTAAATCTTCAAAATCGGCTTTTAGATCCCTCAGGAAATTCACTTTTTGAAAGGCTGATCCAAGGCTCATAGCCGATTCTTTAAGTTCATTGTATTTGCTTTTATCACCTTTTACAAATACTTTTAAACACATAAGGCCTACAACATCGGCACTGCCGTAAATGTACTCCTTATATTCTACCTGAGTTAAATATACAGATTTGTGCAAATCCATTCGCATGCTTTTAAGGAAGGCATTATATAGAGATTCCTCAATTTCATATTTATGAACGGTTTCCTGGAATGCATTCAGAATTGGGTTCAGGCTAATTTTAGCATCAATCGCCTTGTAAAGTTCAGCGGTAAGCTCGTCCAGAAGCTTTTCCTTGTCGTAATCGTGAAAGGAATCCACAATTTCATCTGCCAAACGAACAAATCCGTAGATATTGTAGATGTCCTGCCTAATGGATGGAGCCAACATTTTTGTGGCCATAGAGAACGAGGTGCTGTAGGCATTTGTAACTGCCTTGCTGCAAGTTCTGGAGACTGTATCGAAAATTGATTTCATCTAAATTATTTTTAATCAGAAGTATTGTTTTTTAATGATGACTCCTATTCCTTATGAACTTTGAATTAGTCCTGACACTAATTTTCCGGAAATCAAAGAGGGTGGCACCCCAGGGCCCGGCACTGTAAGTTGGCCTGTAAAGAATAAACCTTCAACTTTACTGCTCTTTAATTTTGGCCTCAAAAATGCGGTTTGTAACAGGGTATTTGCCATTCCATAGGCATTTCCTTTATAGCTGTTATAGTCTTTAATAAAATCATTTACACAAAAGGATTCTTTAAATATAATATTTTTTCTTACAGATTGGTTTGTAAGTCTTTCAAACCTTTCAAAGATTTTATTGAAATAAGTTTCTCTTAATTCAGCGGTATCCTTCAGCCCAGGTGCAATGGGGATCAGGAAAAAACCATTTTCACAGTTTTCAGGAGCTGTGTTTTCATCGGTTACAGATGTGAAATTTGCATAAAATAAGGGTTCTTCCGGCCATTTGGGATCATCGTAAATATCCCTTGTGTGAGCATCAAAATCTACATCAAAGAACAAATTATGGTGATTGATATTTTTTAATTTTTTATCAAACCCCACATAAAATAGCAGGGAAGAAGGAGCAAATGTCTTTCTATCCCAATAAGATTCAGAATATTGGCGAAACTCAGGTTCTAATAGCGTTTCGCTATGGTGATAATCGGCTCCGGTAACTACCAGATTTGTCGCTATTTCCTTTCCATTAACAGCTATTGATTTGACGGATTTATCTAATACATTTATTTTATTTACCGGAGAATTGCTAAGGATCTCTACACCCAGGGAAATGGCAAGTTTTTCGATTCCTTCAATTACCTTATACATTCCGCCCTTGGGATGCCAGGTGCCAAGACCAAAATCGGCATAATTCATAAAACTGTAAAAAGATGGCGTATCGCTTGGTTTTGCTCCCAGAAATAACACAGGGAATTCCAGGATTTGAATCAGTTTTTTATTGCTGAAGTGTTTA
>JAENXB010000412.1 GCA_016649785.1 Flavobacteriaceae bacterium | reverse complement strand
CAAAAAACCTCACAGGTTTTCAAAACCTGTGAGGTTTAGAAAGGATTTAAAAATTAAATAAGGCGGCTCCTATAAATTATTCACCGTTTTTCTTATCGCAACCAGATTAGTCAATAACTTTTCTAAATATTTTAGATCCAGCATATTTGCGCCGTCACTTTTTGCGTTTGCGGGATCAAAATGAGTTTCAATAAACAATCCATCCACATTATTAACGATCCCGGCACGGGCGATGGTTTCAATCATATCCGGTCTTCCGCCGGTTACCCCGCTGCTCTGATTGGGTTGTTGCAAAGAGTGGGTGACATCTAAAACGGTGGGCGCATATTGGCGCATCGTGGGAATTCCGCGAAAATCCACGATCATATCCTGATAACCGAACATAGTGCCACGATCGGTGATCATTACCTGTTCGTTATGACTATCGGTTACTTTGGCCACGGCATGCTTCATACTTTCCGGACTCATAAATTGTCCTTTTTTAAGGTTTACCACTTTTCCGGTATTGGCCGCCGCTACAACAAGATCAGTTTGGCGGACAAGAAATGCGGGGATCTGTAAAATATCCACATATTCGGCTGCCATTGCGGCATCGCTTAGCTCATGAATATCGGTAACGGTTGGGATTTTAAATGTTTCAGAAACTTTCCGAAGAATTTTTAAGGCTTTTTCATCCCCAATTCCGCTAAAACTGTTAATACGGCTGCGGTTAGCTTTTTTAAACGATCCTTTAAAAACATAAGGAATTTCGAGTTTATCGGTAATTTCCAGAACTTTTTCGGCAATTCGCAGCGCCATTTCTTCGCCTTCAATGGCGCAAGGACCTGCTAAAAGGAAGAAGTTGTTGGAATTGATATGTTGTAATTGTGGGATTAATTCGAGTTTCATTTCTGATTTATTAAGATTGCAAAGATAAATTAATTAAACGGGGGGAACAATTACAAAAAATATTAATGAAAAGGTTTCGGGATATTTTGGAATTAAACAAAATGAGAATAGTAATTTCAAATAAATAGCAGTACTTTTGCAGCCTTAAAAATCAGGCGTTTATATGACAAAGATTAAAAATATTGCAATTATTGCACACGTTGACCACG
>JAENXB010000086.1 GCA_016649785.1 Flavobacteriaceae bacterium | reverse complement strand
TACAAATTGGGACAAGAATTGAAGAAATTCTGGAAGATCGCATCATTTTTCGTTCCTATTATTTTAGTGAGAAAAAGAACCGTTTAGCCGCAATTATGGTTCACGAAATTATAATTATAGATCTTGTAAAAGGCTCTAAGTTATTAGTGCCCAATGATTTAAAAGAAAAAATAAAAGCTTTGGAAGGACCGTCCAATCCCTTTTTAAATAAAGATCTATGAAATGAGCATAACGCAAACTCGATGCAAACATCAATGAACCTGCCGGCAGGCAGGGATATGCGAATTACCCCCGATAGCTACCGGGGGATCAATAAAAAAACAATTAATATCTTCATATGAAACATCCATGAGAATAATATTTCTCACACAGGAAAATGATTATATGGATGTTACATATGTCCGCTAAAACAATATTATAAACAGATGAAAGAAATAAAACCTCTGGAAGGGATCCGTATTTTGGATTTCACCCGTTTGTTACCGGGTCCGTTGGGAACGCATCTTTTAAGTGAAATGGGCGCAGAGGTAATAAAGATCGAGAGCCCAAAAAGGTTAGATTCTACGCGTCTTTACCAACCAAAAATTGGTGAAAATTCCGCAATTTTTCATTTGATGAATTACAGTAAAGAGTCTTTTATTATAGATTATGAAACATTGGAAGGGCAGGAGTTGGTCAAGGAAAAAATTAAAAGTGCAGATGTTCTCATAGAGCAATTTAGACCCGGTGCTATGGCCAGCTTTGGATTTTCTTTTGATGAGGTTAAAGAATTAAACCCCAAGATCGTTTACATATCTGTTACCGGTTATGGACAGACCGGAACCTTAAAAGATCAAGCGGGCCACGATCTTAATTATTTAGCGCTTTCAGGATTGTTAGATCTCAATAGGGACGCAAATGGCAAACCGGTAATTCCCGGATTTCAAATTGCTGATATTGCCGGGGGATCTTATATGTTATTATCAGCCTGTACCAGTGGATTGTTGGCACAACAACGCAAACAACAGGCGCAGTATATAGATTTGTCCATTTTAGACGCTATCATCCCAATGGGAGCGATTCCACACGCGCTGCAACAGGGAGGAGCATCTTATAAGGCCACGCCCATTTTGAGTGGATTTCTTGTCAACTATAATGTTTATGAATGCAAGGATAAAAAATGGATCGCCCTGGGTGCCCTGGAACTAAAATTCTGGAACAGCTTCTGTGATATGGTACAACAACCGGGATGGAAAACTTCAATTGAGTCAGAACTAATTTGCGGGATTTTTGACAAGAAAAAATTAGACGATCTGTTCAGGGAGAAAACAAGAGATGAATGGGTAGCAACTGCAAAGGATACCGATATCTGTCTTTCCCCGATTTTATCTCAAAGAGAGGTTTCCCTACAACCGCATATTGTCGATCGCGGTGTTTTTAATGTGGTTTCAGTTGATGAAAAAACGATTCAAACCTATGCGAATCCTTTTAAAACATTTTGCGGTGAAGGGTGAGTCCATTTAAAACAGAAGCCTCCATTATGGATAAAATTCAATTTTATTTTCGGGGTTTTAAAAACTGATCCAATAAATCAATTTTTAAGATCTGCCATTTGAAGTTTTCTCCACCTGCAGATAGAATTATGAATTATTTAATTATTTTTAATAATTTTAAATATTGTATTAGAACTATTTATAGTCATTCAATTAAACAATTAGATTAAGTATAACAACTTGTTTTCAATTGTCAATTCCGAGGAGGTAAAATACTTTTGGCGCTTAAATTCCTCTTTAAAAGTTAATATTTTTTTCTATTATTCATATTTTTAAGTCCTGCAGAAGCGTGGATAAACCGAATAAGAATATGTTGAAGACAGAAGTTTATTCCTATTTTTGCACTTTTGAAAATAGCTTAAATTTCAATGAATAAATCTCCAAATACCGCCCTTGTTGTTCTGGCCTTCTTTTCCATTTACTTTATCTGGGGATCTACTTATCTTTTAAATAAAGTTGCGGTAACCGAATTGCCTCCTTTTATGCTGGCATCCATCCGGTTTACCACTGCGGGAATTTTAGTATTTATCCTGTGCAAGATGCTGGGGATAAGCCTCGCGATCACAAAAAAGCAATTTCTCAATACTGTAATTGCAGGATTCCTGTTCCTGGCATTTGGAAACGGAATTGTTGTCTGGGCTCTTAAATATGTGGACAGCGGCTTTGCGGCCCTTCAAATATCGGCACAACCTCTTGTGGTCCTTTTAATGATGTGGATCATAGACGGAAAAAAAATTAAGCCTATGTCTATTGTAGGAGTGATCCTGGGGATTATCGGGATCTATTTATTGGTAAGTCAGAAGGAAATAATAAATCAGGAAAATTCTATTCTGGGGATGGGAATGATCTTTATGTGCCTGCTGAGCTGGTCTTATGGCAGTTTGTTTGTGGCAAAAGCCAATTTACCTCTAAATTATTTTGTGAATACAGGATATCAAATGTTTACCGCAGGGATCCTTTTGATGATAGCGAGTAATTTATTTGGAGAAACCTGGAGCTATCCTACAGAATGGAGTTCACCCACCCAAATTTCAATGATCCTGTTGATCCTTTTTGGAAGTATCGTGGCGTTTACCTCGTTCAATTATTTATTGAAAACCGTTTCCCCTGAAAAGGTGGCCACATCAACCTACGTAAATCCAATAATAGCGCTTTTACTGGGCTGGTATTTTTTAAATGAACAAATAACCCCGCAATCTATCGTTGCAGCGGCTATTCTACTTACAGGTGTCTATTTTATTAACACAACCAAAAAACTTTTGATCTTTGCGCGGTTTAGAGGAAGGATGGGGCGGAAAGTGAAGCAGGATTGAGCGAAAAACCCTTCCAGGGTTTCGATTGACGGTATTCATATTCTTTTTTTTTCACGGGAACTAATTAGCAATCATCAAAATTTTTGGCTTATGCTTCTACAACTTTCAATACATTTTTTTGCAAAAGAAGAAACAGGGTTTAAAAGCGTGATCACTTCAGAAGAAATTAAACTTATTGACAATTATAACCATATTTAGGTCAATACTTCTTTCCCAATATTATATGAATTTCCCAAACAATTAATAACTCGTTGGCTGTAATCAATAAAAAAATAAATCCAAAAGGGAAATTTAATTTTATGAAGAAATTGACTGTTCATAATTGGACATTCATAAAAGGAATTATTATAGCGGTTAAAGTTATTTTTGTAAAATCACATAAAATTCCTATCCCAATGAATAAAATAATTACCCTTTTCACAATTTTTATTACCACAACCCTAAGCGCTCAAAACTTTCAATTACACAGGGATTTCGAAAGGGACCATTTCACCACCACTTTTGAACTTTTTAAACCGGATAAATTCGGGAACACCTTTACTTTTATCGATTTCGATTATAATGCGAAATCGGGGATAAGTCAAGGCTATTATGAGATTGCCCGGGTCCTTAAAACCGAAAAAATGCCTGTTGGATTACACGTGGGATACAATGGGGGATTGGGTACCTTTGAAGCTAATGGAGTGCAGGGAGGATATACCATTAACGACGCTTGGATCTTTGGCCTTAACTATGCAAAAGGAAATGCGATATGGGGTTTTTCAACCTACGCTGGTTACAAAGCTATTAAAGATTCCGGAAAAGCAAATTACCAGGTAACAGGAACCTGGTATCTTAATTTATTTAAAGACAAATTAACTTTTAATGGTTTTGCCGATCTATGGTCGGAAAAGGGTTTGTCTGAAAGTACCGTTTTCCTGGCCGAACCTCAACTTTGGTATAATTTGAACAAAAGTTTTTCATTGGGAGGAGAGGTCGAGCTTTCCAATAACTTCGCTTGGGCTACCGGATTTTATGTACGACCTACTTTGGGTATCAAATGGAATATTTAAGACAGAAATCAGCACTTAAATTGCCTAAAGCCTAAAGCGCTTAGAATTAAAGTAGATATTAACTAAATTAGGTTTAATTGATTAATAATCATTAGTTTATATGATAAAATTAAAAAACATACCGTCTTGTATCACCTGTAATTTGAATACTAATTTGCTTTATGCATTTTAGGCACTCAAAACTTTATGAACTGATCAATTGCAATATAAATTATGTTAGATAAGTTTTTTAAGATCACCGAAAACAATTCAACCTTAAAAACGGAAATTATTGCCGGGATCACCACCTTTATGACAATGGTGTACATTTTGGCTGTGAATCCCAGTATTTTAAGTGATGCCGGAATGGATAAAGATGCGGTATTTACCGCCACGGCATTATCTGCCCTCATCGCAACTTTAGTGATGGCATTGGTTGCCAAACTCCCCTTTGCATTGGCTCCCGGAATGGGACTCAATGCATTTTTTGCTTACACCGTGGTCCTTGGGATGGGTTACACCTGGCAATTTGCCCTTACGGCCGTATTTTTAGAAGGGCTTATCTTTTTACTTTTAACAGCTCTTAATATCCGTGAATTAATTGTCAACTCAATTCCTTTAAATATAAAACATGCCATTTCTGTAGGGATAGGATTTTTTATTGCATTTATAGGATTACAAAGTACCGGGCTCATCGTCGATAACCCAGCTACTTTGGTAAGTCTGGGAAGTATGAAAAACCCAAGTGTTCTCATCGGATTAACGGGCGTTCTGGTTACAGGCTTGCTTCTGGCAAGAAAGGTCAAAGGAGCCTTGTTAATTGGCATTTTAACCTCGACAATTATCGGCCTTTTTGTAGGGGTTACAGTTATTCCCGACGATTTTCAATTTGTGAGCTTGCCACCTTCAATTGAACCTATTTTTTTTAAGTTTGATTTTTCCCAGATCTTTTCTTTTGATATGCTGATCGTATTATTCACCTTTTTATTCGTGGATATGTTTGACACCGTTAGAACCCTGGTGGGGGTATCCTCTAAAGCTGATATGCTGGATAAGGACGGAAATGTTCCAAGAGTAAAAAAAGCCTTTTTTGCAGATTCCATCGGTACCACTGTAGGAGCAATTTTAGGGACTTCAACGGTCACTACCTATGTGGAAAGCGCTGCCGGGGTAGCCGAAGGCGGTAAAACCGGAATGACGGCCCTCACAGTGGCAGTGATGTTTGGTCTTGCATTGTTCTTTGCTCCTTTATTTATGATGATCCCGCCGGAAGCAACGGCATCGGCCCTGATAATTGTTGGATTGTTTATGATCTCACCCATTATGAAGATCGATCTAAACGATTTCACCGAAGCTATCCCGGCATTTTTAACCATTATAATGATGCCTTTAACTTATAGTATTGCGCAAGGGATTGTTTTTGGAATGCTTTCCTATGTTATCTTAAAATTACTCACCGGAAGACATAAAGAGATAAAGCCAATAATGTATATTATTGCGGTCTTGTTTATCATCAAATTTTTTGTGTAGATAAATTCACAACCTATGAAAAAGCCTTCCCGAAGATCCGGGAAGGCTTTTTCATAGGTACAAAGGACGTTTTTAATGCTATTCTTTAACCGAAGGCTTACCGGGTAAAATAAGATTCAGCAATACCCCAACAACCGAAGCCAGGCCTATCCCTGCTAATGAGAAATTTCCATAACCAACATGCGCCCCACCAATACCAATTGTCAATATAATGGAAACGATTACCTGGTTTCGGGTTTCAGAAAAATCGGTTTTGGCATCTATTAATGTTTTGATACCAATACTGGCGATCATTCCAAAAAGCAATAACATGATACCCCCAATAACAGCTTGAGGAATCGTTTTTAAAACGGCGCTTATTTTTCCAACCATGGAAAAAACGATCGCGGTAACTGCGGCAATCCGCAGGATCCTGGGATCGGTAATTTTGGTTAAAGCAATGGCACCTGTAACTTCAGAATAAGTTGTGTTTGGCGGTCCGCCTAAAAAACCCGCGAATGAAGTTGCAACCCCATCACCCAATATTGTCCTGTGCAAACCTGGTTTTTTTACGAAATCTTTGCCTGCAACCCCGCTAATGGCATACATATCGCCAATATGTTCAATAATTGGGGCAATAGCAACCGGGATCATATAAATTATTGCGCCCCAGCTAAATACAGGAGTGGTAAATTGCGGAAATACAAACCATGCGGCTTCGTGTACCGATGAAAAATCCACCAGGCCGGCAATGACGGAGATAACATATCCTACAATAATTCCAATAAAAATAGGGATCAATTTTATTATTCCTTTTGCATAGGTAACAATTGCAATGGCAGTGATCAATACTGAAAGGGCGATGGGCCAGTTGGTTTTTGCCATATCAACTCCTACCGTAGCGAGTGATAGACCAATGATCATAATAACGGGCCCGATCACGACCGATGGAAATATTTTTCCGATGAATTTTAAACCCCATAATTTAATGATGGCTGAAACAACGCCATAAACTATCCCCACTGCTATTAAACCTGATAAGGTACCTGCATACCCATAAAGTTTGGTAGCGGCAATAATAGGCGCAATAAAAGCAAAACTGCTGCCTAAAAACACCGGTACTTTTCCCTTGGTAATAACGTGAAAAATGAGCGTTCCAACCCCAGCTGTAAACAAAGCCACGGAGGGATCAACATCAATTAACAGCGGCACCAAAACCGTTGCGCCAAAGGCTACAAATAAAAATTGAATACCGACAACAATTCGTTTGGCCGGATTTTTAAGATTGATTGATTTTGGTTGAGGAGGAGTTGGGGGAGTTTGCATAAGAAAATCGAGGTTTAAATGCTTAAAAATAGGGATAATAATTTAACAATCTTTAACAAAATATTGCAAAAATTTGCAGAATGTAAATTGAGGTGATCGATCCCGTTTGATATTTAAAAGTCCCGTGATTTTTTCATGATTATATGAGTTTTTGTTCGCGGTAAGAATTGACAATGTCGAATAACATATTTTCTTGTTTTTCGGTAAGTGTGGTAGCTTTACTAATTGTTGAGCTTAATATCTTCCAAAATTTTTTCGGGCTTAATTTGACTCAAAAAGTATATATAATTATCATTTCAGCAAAAAAAACTGAATTTTTTAACATTTTTTGTAACAAACAGTTTTTAATGGCGTCTATTAGATACATCAATCGGATACATCAATCGACCTTTAATGAAATCATCACTTTTCACCCTCATCATCATGTGCTTTTGTTTGACTACAAGTGCACAAGTAACCAAGAAACAACTTCATATTCAACGAGCTACAGAGGCCCCCAAAATAGACGGGATCCTGGACGATGCAGTTTGGGCCAATGCTCAGGAAGCAGTTGGCTTTACGCAGTTTCGTCCTAATATGAATGTTAAAGACACAGAAGAAAATAAGACTGTTGTAAAAATGACCTACGACAATACCGCCCTATACATCTCTGCACACTTATATGACGATCCCACAAAAATTGCAAAACAGCTTTCTAGTCGGGATAATTTTGGAAGTGCAGATTTCTTCGGATTTGTAGTAAACCCCAATAACGATGCTCAAAATGACACCGAATTCTTCGTATTTGCTTCGGGAACCCAAGCCGATGCTATTTCAATCCCAAGTGTGGGCGAGGATTTTGGCTGGAACAGTGTATGGAGTAGTGCCGTAGAGATCGTAGAGGATGGCTGGACCGTGGAAATGAAGATCCCATACCGTTGTCTTAGATTCAATAATAATGATGTGGAAACCTGGGGAATTCAGTTTCATAGAAGGTTTAGAAGAGATGAATCTCAATATACCTGGAATCCAATAGATGTTTCCAAAGGGAATGTTGGCTTGTACCATGGGGAATTAAAAGGTTTGAACGATCTGGATCCTCCTACAAGACTTTCCCTTTATCCGTTTGTTTCTACCGTTCAAAACAATTACGACGGGGCGTACGAATCTAACTTCAATGTAGGGTTGGATGTGAAATACGGTCTTACCGAAAACTTTACACTGGATGCTACTTTAATTCCTGATTTCTCGCAAACAGGATTCGATAATATCACTTTAAACCTTGGACCATTCGAGCAAACTTTTTCTGAACAAAGACAATTTTTTACTGAAGGAGTAGATCTTTTTTCCAAAGGAAATCTGTTTTTTTCCAGAAGGGTAGGGGGCGCACCTATTACAGATCCAGTGACCTCTGCGAATGAAGAAGTGGTATATTTTCCGGAATCGGTGAAGGTGCTAAATGCTATTAAGGTTTCTGGAAGAACAGCAAATGGACTAGGTTTGGGCTTCTTTAATTCCTTTACTGAAAAAGCAGAAGCTACCATAGAAAATATAGATACGGGAGACAGAAGGAGGGAAATGGTAGAGCCTTTTACCAACTATAACATCGTGGTGGTAGACCAGCAATTTAATGGTAATTCCTCTGTTGGGCTCATCAATACTAATGTAACCCGGGAAGGTTCTTTTAGAGATGCCAATGTTACCGCACTTACTTCCAGCATTACGAATAAGCGCAACACCTATCAGGTGCGGGGGGATCTTAAACTGAGTAATGTCAACCTGGAGTCTGGTACGGAAACTGGATTTAGTTCTTTTTTCACAGCCCGTAAGGCACACGGAAACTTTAGATATAGCATAGATCACAGTTATGCCGACACCAAATACGATCCTAATGATCTCGGTTTGCAGTTTAGAAATAATTATAACGATTTTGGAATCGACATTAACTATCAAATTTTTGAGCCATCTGGGAAATGGAACCGATACTTCTCCAATTTCTATGTGAACTACACCAGGCTGGTAAATCCTAGTACCTTTACAGGTTTTGTAATGGGGATAAGAGCGAATGGTTCAACCAAAAAATTGAATGAAATGGGCTTCAACTTTACTCTAAAACCAGGGAAACAATACGATTATTTTGAACCAAGAAAAGCGGGGAGTTATTTTATTACAGAAAATGGAGTAAAACTAAATGGTCAGTGGCAATCCAACAATAATAAAAAGGTAGCTTTAAGTGCCAATATAGGAGCAGAGACCCTTTTAGAAGATGGTCGCGATTACTTTAAATATTGGTTCGGACTTGGGCCTCAAATACGCTTTAGCGATAAATTTATGATCTCTTATTTCTTCTCTAGAGATTACTATACTGGAGATAGAGGTTATGTTACTCAGGTGGACGAGGATGTAATATTTGGAGACCGCCAGCGGGAAGAGATTGAGCAGACCTTTCGTGCGAATTACAATTTTAATCCGAACCATACCTTATCACTTACCCTTAGAAATTACTGGGGAATTGTGAGATATGATGGGCAATTGTTCAGTTTGCAGGACAATGGACGAGTTACAAGCGCTACAGGTTACACCACGACTAACATCTCTAATAACCCTGATATCAATTTCTCTACCTGGAATTTCGATCTAGGCTATTCCTGGCAATTTGCACCTGGGAGTTTTGTGACTGCGCTATACCGTAACCAGTTATTTAATCTTGATACCGAAGCTCGGGATTCTTATACAAATAGTATAGATACCTTGTTCAAGCAACCCATTAACAATGTGTTCTCTCTAAAACTGCAATACTTTTTAGATTACAGTCAGATCTCAGGCTTGTTTAAAAGTTAAATCGTTTAAGATATAGAATTGAAGCAGCTACCCCTTGAAATTAAAATTTTAAGGGGTAGCTGGTATTTAGGGGTTTTTGAAGATTATATTAGAGCTAAAGAAAATCAAATAAGCCTTTAATTAGTTCTCTAAATTTAATTGTAATTATATTTATTCTAAGCTTGCGTCGGTAAAGGAGGGCTCAAAATTAATAGAGTTCACACAGGATTTATAAACTACATTTGCGCTTCGAGAAACTCAGCACAGGTTTCTGTAGCATTTTGCTCAATCTTCTGCTGAATTAAGCTTAGCTAATAGGTTATGGAGAATAATGAAACAGAAATAAAAAGCGCGATCACTTCAGAAGAAATTGACAGGTGCATTGCAGTATTGGCGCAACTGGTTGAGGAAACGGAACAGATCTTTGATATTCCCAAAGACCAAAGAACCGAACTTTTAAAAGTTACAGGAATGTTTTCCAGGCCCGATCGCGATGAATTTTCCCGGCGAAAAAAGGACGGAAAAAAAGTTGCAAAACGCAAACTGGAAGCCAAAAATAAAACCGCACGCAAAGAAACCGGCATAAGATCTGCCAGGGAAGCAGTGGTTTTTGTCGCTCCCAAACTGCTCCCAATGTCTCATCTCACCGGTAAAATTAAACTGGAACTGGAGACTCCCAGGAAATGCTACGTCTGTAAAACGGAATTTACCAAAATGCACCATTTTTACGATTCTATGTGCACGACCTGCGGGGATTTTAATTATGCCAAGCGTTTTCAAACCGCAAATGTAAAGGGACAGGTAGCAGTTATTACAGGCTCCCGCTTAAAAATTGGATATCACATCTCCCTGATGCTTTTGCGCGGAGGAGCAACCGTGATTGCGACCACCCGTTTTCCGGTAGATTCTGCCCTGAGGTTTTCAAAGGAAGAAGATTTTACCGAGTGGGGACACCGGTTAAAGATCCACGGACTCGATTTACGGCATATCCCAAGTGTGGAGATCTTTTGCAATTTTATAGGTCAAAAATACGAGCGATTGGATATTCTCATCAACAATGCGGCACAAACCGTGCGACGTCCGGCTGGGTTTTATC
>JAENXB010000326.1 GCA_016649785.1 Flavobacteriaceae bacterium | reverse complement strand
CTTTCCAAACCGAAGATTGCAGATCATATTTATGAAGAACTGGGAAACAAAAAAATTGACATATTGATTAATAATGCAGGATTCGGACTGTTTGGCTTTTTTTCGGAAACGGAATGGAAAATTGAAGAATCCATGATCAATTTGCATATACTTACCCTGACTCATCTAACGAAGCTAATATTAAAAGACATGATCAGAAATGGCAGTGGTAAAATATTAAATGTGTCTTCACTGGCAGCTTTTCAACCTGGACCGTTAATGGCCGTTTATTTTGCGACTAAAGCTTATATCCTTTCTTTTTCGGAGGCTTTGGCAAATGAAGTAAAAGGGACCGGTGTCACTGTCACTGTTCTTTGTCCGGGACAAACCAAAACAAATTTCGAAAATACCGCAGCGATAAATTCAAACTCTAAGGTGAGCAAAATAAAAACTTTCACCGCTGATGTGGCAACAGTCGCACTATGGATATAATTCGATGAATGCCGGCAAAACGACAGCAATTCCTGGTACTGTCAATAAGTTCACCGTTTTTTTTTCCAGGCATATTCCGCGAAAAATCACAGCTTTTTTTATTCGGAAAATTCAGGCAAGAATCAGGAGATAAGATACATAAAATCAAATATTCGCATTTAATAGAAATTCTTTTCATTTTACAGCAATGCTATTTTCAACTCAAACTAAATTTCTACAATGAAATGTTTTGTAACGGGTGCAACTGGATTTATTGGCTCAAGGCTTGTTGAAAAGCTTTTAGTGGAAGGACATGAGATCAATTGTCTCATCCGGTCGCCTGAAAAATTTGTAGCATTTCAGGGAAAACATGTTCACCCGATTTATGGAGATTTAGATAATTCAACGGCACTATTGCAAGGGTGTAAAGACTGTGACGTGGTTTATCATCTCGCTGTTTATGCAAAACCATGGTCAAAGGATCCAAACCTTCCTTACCGGATAAATGTGCAGGGAACAATCAATATATTGGAAGCCTCCTTGAAAAGCGGGGTAAAAAAATTTATTTTCACTTCAACAGCTGCTGTTTTTGGTCCTTCTTCTGAAGATCAGTGCATCGATGAACAGGTTATCCAAAATGGTCCATATTTTAATGATTATGAATCAACGAAAGCTTTGGCAGAGAAATCCGCACTTGAATTTATCACCAGAGGACTGCTGGTGATTATCTTAAATCCAACCCGGGTATTTGGACCCGGACCGATCAGCGAAAGCAATTCGATTACAAAAATCATAAAACTTTATCAAAAAGGAAAGTGGCGTATTAATCCGGGAGACGGAAAGAAAATCGGGAACTATGTGTATATAGATGACGTCATTGAAGGTCATTTGCTTGCCGCGGAAAAGGGCACTTCAGGAGAACGGTATATCCTTGGTGGAGAAAACCTTACCTTTAACCAGCTCTTTCAAACTCTTTCTCAGATCACCGGAAATAAAAGACTTTTACTTCATATTCCTGTCTGGCTTATGATCATGCTTGCCAAAATAATGGAATTACAAGTACAAGTTTCAGGAAGGCCTCCCCTGATCACACCTCAGTGGGTAAAAAAATATCTGCATAATTGGAAACTCTCAAGTGAAAAAGCAATTAACCAACTCGGATATAAAATCACCCCTTTCAACGATGGTGTTATGAAAACGGTAACTTGGCTAAACAATAAAAAATGAATACGATGGAATTAAATGGGCAATATTATACATTAATCACCGGGGCAAGTTCCGGGATAGGGAAAGCCATGGCGGAGGAATTTGCCAGGCTGCAAAAAAATCTGCTTTTGATTTCGCTTCCTCATACTGGGTTAGAAAGTCAATGCGAAGATCTAAGCTTAAGATACAACATAAAAAGCCGTTTCCTCGAAATAGATTTGAGAGATCATTCCGCACCTGAAAAAATATTAAGTTTTACTAAAGATCAAAACTTACAAATCAACATGCTGATCAACAATATAGGCGTCGGTCACTCTGGATTTGTTGGTGATTTTTCGCGTGGGGAAATCGACGAAATGATTATGCTTAATATATATTCGATTACCCATCTGACTAATCTGTTCCTGAAAGAGCTAAAGTCTTATCCGGAATCCTACATCCTGAATATGGGAAGTTTCGGAGGATTTCTTCCCGCACCGCACAAAAGTATATATATGGCATCAAAAGCCTATATTTATTATTTTTCGCGTGGGTTGATTTCGGAGTTGGAAAACACGAATGT
>JAENXB010000320.1 GCA_016649785.1 Flavobacteriaceae bacterium | reverse complement strand
ATGATCCGGTGGTTTATGCCGATATTAGGAATGTTCCCACTCCGGGTTGGACGGCAGGTGTTCAGGATCGTTTTTTATTAAAAAAATGGTTAAAACCTGAAAGCTCCAGAGTTGAAGAAGGCGAATTAATTGCCATAGTAGAATCGGACGAAGGAGAAGATATAAACGTTTATGCGAATGCACCTGGAACCTTACGCTATTTGACACAGGAAGGAGAGGTTATTTATGACTACAAAAATAAAGAAGATGTTATTATGCGGGGTGCACATAACCTTGCTCAAATTGTTTATGATGAACCGGTTGCTTTAACCCATCCCAATGGAGATCTTATAAAGAAAAACATTCCATTTATAGTAGTGTGGCTTTTATTTGGCGCCTTGTTTTTTACAATTAGAATGGGCTTTATTAATTTCAGGGGATTCAGACATTCCTTTCAATTGGCCAGTGGTAAATATGACGATCCGGATGCGCCGGGACAAATCACACATTTCCAGGCTTTGTCAACCGCAATTTCCGGAACCGTGGGATTAGGGAATATTGCCGGGGTAGCTGTGGCTATATCCCTGGGTGGTGCAGGAGCTACTTTTTGGATGATCTTAGCCGGGTTGCTGGGAATGTCCTCAAAATTTGTAGAATGTACCCTTGGAGTAAAATACAGGTTTATAAATAGTGAAGGCCGTGTTTTTGGTGGCCCTATGAATTATTTGCGATATGGACTGGAAAAAAGAAATCAAAAAGGCCTTGGTAAAGTACTTGCTGCAGTATTTTCGGTTCTTGCTATTGGAGCCTCTTTTGGTGGAGGAAATATGTTTCAGTCAAATCAGGCTTTTGAACAATTACAGGGGCAATTTCCATTTCTGGTAGGAAACGGATTTTATTTTGGATTAGTTACAGCCGTTTTAGTGGGGGTTGTAATTATTGGAGGTATCAACAGCATTGCAAAAGTGACGGAAAAGATTGTCCCTATTATGGCGGGGATCTATATATTAGGTTGCTTTACTGTAATATTTATAAACATCGAAAACATTTTACCTGCATTAAGCGCAATTTATGTAGGTGCATTTAATCCTACAGCTCTCAAAGGAGGGATTATTGGGGTATTAATTGTAGGTTTCCAAAGAGCCGCCTTCTCAAACGAAGCTGGGGTAGGGTCTGCGGCAATTGCTCACAGTGCGGCAAAGACCAATCATCCGCCTTCTGAAGGTTTTGTGGCTTTATTAGAGCCATTTATTGATACCGTGGTTGTTTGTACTCTTACTGCGTTGGTGCTTATTTTTACAGGGATGCATGAAGTTGAAGGAATGGCTGGAGCGCAATTAACTTCTGATGCTTTTGGAAGTGTGGTTTCCTGGTTTCCTTATGTGTTGACTCTCGCCGTATTTTTATTTGCCTTTTCTACCATGATTTCATGGTCCTATTATGGGATGAGAGCCTGGACTTATTTATTCGGAAAAAGCAAAAGATCTGAAATAATATATAAAGTGATGTTTCTGATATTTGTTGTGATTGGAGCTTCTGTAAGCCTTGGTGCCGTATTGGATTTTTCAGATATGATGATCCTTGCGATGTCCTTTCCTAATATTATAGGCCTTTACATTATGTCCGGAGAGGTTAGAAGTGATTTACGCGCTTATATGAAAAAATTGAAAGCGGGAGAACTTTATATGAAAGCAGTAGAAGTAAAAGTGAAATAATGAATTAAGACCATGATGAAATTTAAATCCCATTTTGTTTTCAATAGAAGTCAACAAATTGGGATTTTTTTATTGGTCGTAATTATTGTGGTTCTTCAGTTGGTATATCATTTTGTCGATCTTTCTAAAAATAATATTCCTTCGGTGCTCAATGAGCAGGATCTCAACTTGTTCCAAAAGAAAATTGATTCTGTAAAACTAGCTGCTTCGGCTGTAAAAACAGTTAAAATATTTCCTTTTAATCCAAATTTAATTACTGATTATAAGGGATATACCCTGGGGATGTCACCGGAGGAAATTGACAGGTTACACGCCTTCAGGGCTGCGGATAAATGGGTTAACTCTTCGGAAGAATTTTAACAGATCACCAAAATATCAGATTCCCTGCTTCAAAAGATCTCCCCTTATTTTAAGTTCCCGGATTGGGTTACTTCCGAAAATTATTCAGCCAGGCTGAAAGTATCCAATTCTTCAAAAAAAGCTTTTGAAGATAAAATTGCACTGCTATCCGAAAGTTAGAAAATAAAAGTGTCTGAGAATCCCTTATTTTTGTTTTGAGAAAAAAAATAATCAAATGGGACTCTTCAGACGTATCAAAAATAACAAAAAGCCAGTACTTCGCCAAATTATAGATCTAGTT
>JAENXB010000081.1 GCA_016649785.1 Flavobacteriaceae bacterium | reverse complement strand
CTACCAGATATCTTAAGCGAAGTTTCTGGAATCGCAATGATGGATAATAACAGGATTGCCTGCATCCAGGATGAAGATGGGATTATTTTTATCTATAATCTAAAGACCTCAAAAATAGAAGAGAAAATTGAATTTGGAGATCCCGGGGATTATGAAGGTATTGCTTTAGTTGGTACAACGGCCTATGTTTTAAGAAGTGACGGAAGTATTTTTGAAGTAAAGGACTTTGAAAATCAAACAGCGCCGGCCATAAAACATACAATCCCACTTAAAGGAAAATACGATTTTGAAGGTTTGTGCTACGATAAGAAAAACAATAGGTTGTTGCTCAATATTAAGGATATGGACAAGGACGAATTTAAGCCCATTTTTGCTTTTGATTTGAGCACAAAACAATTAAAGCCCGAACCTGTGTTTAACATTAATTTTAACGGTCCTGTTTTTGATATTCTGGAAGTTAAAAAATCAGATAAGATACTTCGTCCTACTGAGATTGGAATTCATCCGGTAACCGGGAATATCTATGTTCTGGAAGCAATAAATCCAAAACTGCTGATCCTGGATCCCACCGGAAAACCATTAAAACTCTATGTTTTTAAGGAAGAGCAATTCAGCCAGGCAGAAGGGATGAGCTTCAGCAAAGAAGGGAAATTATATATTTCCAATGAAGGAAATCATGAACCGGGAAATATTCTTCAAATTTTACTTATTGAAGAGTGAAAAGAGGAAAGTGGAAAGAAAATAGAGAAAAGATAATAGTTCAAACAGGAAAGTGGAAAGGTCAAATCTGATTTTTGTCTGCGGACTTTATCTGCGGGATCTGCGGAAAAAAAAAGAATGTGTTTAAGGTACAATTATTTAAAACCGGTGAACATTAATCAGGCTGTTCTTTTGGTTCTGAAATTGGTTATTTCAATGAAGGTTTTATAAAATTATTCGTGCATTCGTGGCTTAAAATATCCACATTGATATGGTATAACCACTAATGCACGAATGTTATTATTTGAAGTTGGAAGTTGGAGTTCAGAAATTTTTACTCCCGAACTTGCTTTTTAATGTACATTATATAAAATTATTCGTGCATTCGTGGCTTAAAGAATCCACATTGAAATGGTTTAGCCACGAATTCACGAATGTTATTATTTGAAGCCGGAATTCAGAAATTTTTACACGGGCAGAAACACGAATTATCATCATATCAATTTTGGCTTTTATTTTGTGAAGCTTATTTCTGAAGAAAATTAATTTGATTTCCAATTTTCAGGAATGCAATTAAAATTTCAGCTAAATTTGATAACTTTTAATACTTCTAATGGATAAAATAATAGTAGTTAATAAACCTGAGAATTGGCATATTCCGGTAGATAATATCTCTATAGTATCTTCCCAGGAATATCTCACCAATCCTAAATACGCACAAATTAAAAAGGCGCGTATTTTTAACCTTTGCAAGGATTATTCATACCAGTCTAAGGGATATTATGTTTCGCTTTTAGCGGAAGCCCGGGGACATCTTGCGATTCCTACGGTTACAAATCTGGTAGATTTGAGGGAACCAAAACTGGTGAAGATCGTATTCGAAGATTTCGATGAGCTTATCCAGAAAAGCCTTAAAAACATCAAATCCCAGGAATTTACGCTCAGTATTTATTTTGGCCAGAATGTGGCGCAAAAGTATACCGAGTTGAGCGCGATGTTCCATAAATATTTCCAGATCCCGTTCCTGCGTGTAAAATTCAATTTTACGACTAAATGGAACATTAAGAATATCAGGGCCATTTCAGAATCTGAAATTCCATATGAACATAAAGAGAGCATGCATTATTTTGCTACCCAATATTTTGCGAAAAAAAGATACGATACTCCCAAACAATATACAGCTCATTACGATCTGGCCATATTGGTGCAAACCAACGACCCTGCACCACCAAGCAATGCCAAAGCCATAAAGAAATTTGTGGATCTGGCCGAAAAAATGAATTTTTATGTGGAGATTCTTTCCCCGAAAGATCTTTCCAGGCTTTCGGCTTTTGACGCTTTATTCATCAGGCAGAGTACTGAAGTGAATAATGAAGCCTACGCTTTTTCGCGGAAGGCACAGCAGGAAAACATCGCCCTGGTAGATTATCCAGATGCCATTTTAAAATGTTGCAACAAGGTTTATATGGCTGAAGCTTTGGAAAACGCGAATATTGCAACTCCAAAAACCGTGATCGTACATAAGCACAATAAGGATGAAGTTTTAAAGATCACCGGCTTGCCCTGTGTTTTAAAATCGCCGGATTCAACTTTTTCTTTTGGGGTTAAAAAGGCCGAAACTGAAGAGGAGTTTAAGGAATTGGTGAATATGATGTTAAAAAAATCTGAGCTTATTATCGCCCAGGAATTCACCTTTTCAGAATACGACTGGCGTATTGGAATCCTGGATGACAGACCTATTTTTGCCTGCCGGTATTATATGGCAAAAGGCCATTGGCAAATTTACAACTGGGACACAAAAAATAAAGACGATCAGGATGGCAATGCCGATTCCCTTCCAATAGAACAAGTCCCCAAAGAAATTTTAAGTGTAGCGCTTAAATCGGCTAAATTGATGGGGAAGGGTTTATATGGAATTGATGTGAAAGAGGTAAACGGAAAGCCATTGGTAATTGAGATTAACGACAATCCCAATATCGATTTTGGGGTTGAAGACCTGTTTTACGGCGACCAGGTTTATATCGACATTTTATCGGCATTAAAAAACCGTTTGGAAAAAAAGCAACTATGAGTTATCACCTTTTTGAAGTTTTCGGCATTGAACTGGAATATATGTTGGTTAGAAATTCAGATCTCAAAGTCGCCCCAATTGTAGATCAGTTAATGATCGCTAAAAGCGGGGCGATCACTTCGGATATCGACAACGGAAAAATTGAATGGAGCAATGAGTTGATGGCACATGTGGTTGAGCTTAAAACCAATGGCCCAACAGCTGAGCTCAATAATTTAGATGAACTGTTTTCTGAAAATATCAATGAAATAAACAAACTTTTAGAACCGTTGGATGCGAAATTATGGCCTTCAGCATCCCATCCTCTGATGCATCCCGATACAGAAATGAAGTTATGGTTGCACAATTACAGCAAAATTTACGCGCTGTATAACCGCATTTTTGACTGCAGGGGGCACGGTTGGAGCAATGTGCAAAGTATGCACATCAATCTGCCGTTTTTTGACGATGCCGAATTTGAAAAACTGCATGCGGCAATTCGTATTTTATTGCCGATAATTCCCGCTTTGAGCGCGAGCTCACCTATTTTTGAAGGAGAAGCTACAGGGTTTAAAGATGCCCGGTTGAATGTATATAAAACAAATCAGAAAGAAATCCCGGAAATGGCGGGAAAGGTGATCCCCGAGCAGGTTTTTACCAAAAAAGGTTATTACCGGGATATTTTTGATCCTATCAACAAGGCTATTAAACCGCACGATGTTGAAAATATCCTGGACCATCATTTCTTAAATTCTCGCGGTGCTATTGCCAGGTTTGACAGAAATGCCATTGAGATCAGGGTGATAGATATACAGGAATGCCCCAAAGCAGATATTTCAATCGCGATTTTAATTATTGAAGTACTCAAACTTATGGTAAGTGAAGAATTGGTTTCATGTCAGGATCAAAAATCCTGGCATGAAGATGAATTGTTCGCGATTTTTAACAATGTAATTAAAGACGCCGAAACCACGGTGATCACAGATATGAGATATCTCAATTTGTTTGATATTGAAGAGGAATGTACCGCAGGAGAAATATGGGAAAAACTTTATAAAAGGCAACAGGAAAATATTTCAGTTAAACACCAGAAAACTATCGAATTCCTGTTGGAAAACGGCAGTTTGTCAACCCGAATATTAATGGCAGTTGGAGATGATTTTTCAGAAGAAAATATCAAGGAGGTCTATAATAAATTAGGTACCTGTCTTGCCGGGAATAAACTTTTTAAACCATGAAATTAGTACTCACCTGTGAACATGGCGGCAATAAAATCCCGACAAAATATCTGCCGCTGTTTGCGGATGCTCAGGAAGCCCTGAATTCCCATCGGGGTTTGGATCTGGGTGCGCTGGATCTGTTTCATCATCTTTCAAAATTGGCTTGTTTCAACCAATTTAATACAAAAAGCAGATTGCTTATCGAACTTAACCGTTCGCTGAGTCTTCGAAATTTATTTTCAGAATTTACAACAAACCTTTCTTTCAAAGAAACATTTGAACTGATCGACTCCTTTTATTTCCCTTACCGATATGAAGTTGAAAAAAATATTTCGGAACTTATTGCCAAAGGGGAGGAGGTGCTGCATTTATCGGTGCATAGTTTTACACCGGTATGGAAAGGAGAATCCAGGAATGCCGATATAGGTTTGCTTTACGATCCTTCAAAAGCCCGGGAAAAAGACTTTTGTAAAAAATTTAAACAGCAACTTTTGCTGCAATCACCTTCTTTAAAAATTCGATATAACTATCCTTATTTGGGAATTGCAGATGGGTTTACCACTTATTTGAGAGAAAGATTCCCAAAGAATTATTCCGGAATTGAGTTGGAAGTCAACCAAAAGTTTAGTTCCCAAAACAAAATGGAACCGGGATTAAAAACATCCATTTTTAACGCACTTGAAATTTGCCTTAAAAATAACAATGGCCCGAAAAATTAATTTCTCCGGGCCATTGTTAAAATATCTTCAGACTATTATTTACTAGACTAAGGTAGCAGATAAAGTGATCTCAGCATTGAGAAGTTTTGAAATTGGACAATTTTTCTTTGCATCAGCCACTATTTCATCAAATTTCGCTTTATCAATACCGGGAACATTTGCGGTAAGGGTTAGATGTGATTTTGTTACAGTCCCGGCTTCAAGAGTAATTTCACAGGTTGTTTCAAGTTTTCCCGGAGTAAAATCGGCCTTGGTTAAATTTGCCGAAAGTTGCATCGTAAAACATCCTGCATGTGCAGCGCCTACAAGTTCCTCAGGATTCGTACCAATTCCTTCTTCAAAACGTGATGAAAATGAATATTGAGAGTTTTTAAGAACCCCGCTTTGAGTACTTAAAGTTCCTTTTCCTTCTTTTAATGTACCGTTCCATACGGCTGTGCCTTTTCTTTTCATGATTATTTATTTTACTTTTAATTCAAGTTGTATAAAGATATAAATCAAAATTTTATTAATGGAAGTTTTATAATAAACTTAAGCCTTAAAGATTCAGAAAATAAGGATTTAAGAACAAGGAATGCTGATTTTTGATTTTAGAAGTACTGAATATGTAGTATTTTCTAAAAAGAGGATCAATATTTTAATGCAAAAGTTTTTCATAAAAAAAGGCCTCACAGGTTTTAAAACCGGTGAGGCCTGTCAAAAAATATCAAAAAAGTTATTCTTTAACCCCTGTTTCTTTAATCTCTACAACTTCAAGATCAAAAATAAGGTCTTTTCCGGCCAAAGGATGATTTCCATCTACTACAATGGATTCTTCTTTAACTTCGGCTACCACCAAATTCATTTCTCTTCCATCCTGAGATTTTGAAACAAGTCCCATTCCAACTTCAGGTTTGATCTCTTCAGGAAGTTCGCTTTTTTGAACCTCTTGAATCAAATCTTCGCGAGAATCACCATAAGCTTCGTCCTTAGGAATATTAATTGTTTTTTTCTCATTTAATTTCATGTTGATTAGGCCTTTTTCAAAACCTGGGATCAATTGACCTTGTCCTAAAGTAAATTCTATTGGATCTTTTCCTTCCGAACTGTCAAAAACCTGTCCGTCTGCCAATTTACCTGTGTAGTGTACTTTTACCGTGTCATTCTCTTTTACTAAACTCATAATATTGTTTTTTCAATTTTAAAAAATACCCTACACAATATTTTTGTGGAAAGCTATTTTCAATTTTTACTTAGTTATTCTGGTATGTGCCAAAACCAAGCCAAAGTCCAAAAAACAAAGATTGACGCTGTAGATTGCTTAAATTGCCGCGAAAATGTTTTAAAATTCGATATATCCCCCCTTAATATTGGATACTTCGCAATTTCCACAATAAATCCGAAAAAAATTTCAGACATAAATTCATAATCGGAAAATATGTCAGCCTAAAATTTTATTAAAGGCCACTCGATATATGAGTTTCTACTGTTCATTTTACTTTCTCCCTTTAATGCTGATAATCAGGAGTCTATATTTATGAAAGAATTTTTTTAATTAAAAAACAATAATTATTGAGCTATTTTTGATGTAATATGCTTATTTTTTAATCCTGATAAATTATAACCGATAAAAAACTATGTTTTTATGAAAAAAAATATGAAGTCAAATTCCCGAAGAACTTTTATAAAGAATGTAGCTCTTGCAACTACAGGTATTATGATAATTCCACGCCATGTGATGGGAGGGCCCGGTTTTATTGCTCCCAGTGACCGGTTAATAGTTGCGGGGATAGGAGTAGGCGGAAAAGGACAAAGCGATATTCAGAATTTTGCCAACACGGGAAGAGCCGATATCGGATTTTTATGTGATGTAGATGACAGAAGGGCGGCAGTTTCTGTAACAAATTTCCCTAAGGCAAAATATTATAAGGATTGGCGGGAAATGTTTGATAAGGAATCCAAAAACTTTGATGCGGTTTCTGTTTCCACTCCAGATCATAACCATGCAATACAAGCCCTCGCTGCTATGGAAATGGGAAAACACGTCTATGTGCAAAAGCCATTGACCCATGATATTTATGAAGCCAGACTTCTTACCGAAGCCGCCAAAAATTATAAAGTAGTGACCCAAATGGGAAACCAGGGAGCTTCCGGGGACGGAGTTAGAAAACTTAGGGAATGGTATAATGCCGATCTAATTGGAAAAGTCCATACGGTTTACTGTTGGACAGACAGGCCTGTATGGCCCCAGGGAATTCCCTGGCCGCAAACTCCGGCAACAGTTCCGCAGGGATTAGACTGGGATTTGTGGTTGGGGACAGCCCCTCAAAAGGATTATATTGAAGGTTTGGTGCCTTTCAACTGGCGCGGTTGGTGGGATTACGGAACCGGGGCACTGGGGGATATGGGATGTCATTTAATAGAAGCACCGTACCGGGTCCTCGACTTGAAATATCCCAAGGATGTTCAAAGCAGTGTAGGAAGTGTTTATGTAGGTGAATTTAAACGGGGTTATTTTCCTGAAAGTTGTCCTCCTTCAAGCCATGTAATTATGACTTTCCCTAAAAATGAAAAAACAGAAGGGGATTTGACTTTGCATTGGATGGATGGCGGAATAAACCTATGCGCCCAGAAGAGTTAGGCCCCAATGAAACCTTTGGAGATGGTGGTAACGGAGTGTTATTTATTGGAACCAAGGGAAAAATGATGTGTGGTACCTACGGTGAGAACCCAAGGTTGTTGCCAACTTCCAGGACCGACGAGGTAATTGTTCCCCAGACCATAGAAAGAGTCACAGACGGTGCCGATGGTCATTACGGGCAATGGGTTGATGCGGCTATTGCAGGCTATGGAAAAAAGGAATTGAGTTCTCCTTTTGAAATTGCAGGTCCGTTAACAGAAACTTTATTAATTGCCAATCTGTCAATAAGAGGTCAGGATATCAGGAAAACTTCACAGAATGAGAAAGGTCAAACTAACTATGAGTATCCCGGAAGAGATCTAAAAATGATTTGGGATTCAGAAAATATGAAGGTGACAAATTTTGATGAAGCAAACCAATTTGTAAAACGTGAATACCGAAGTGGCTGGACCTTATAAGTTGAATTCTGGCAAAACACTCAATAATTTTTAACTAAATACGTTTTAATGGGCAACTTAAAAAACCTGCTCAAGATGATTCATATAAAAATAGCCCAGGTCTTTTTTATCATAACTATTGTTTATTTTTCAGCAGGGTTATCCGGTTGCCACTTTTCTTCCAATAAAGCAGAAGTTCCTTTGGAAACATGGGATTCTTTAACTGTTTCAGCTTCGGCATATAATTCTGTGAAGTCCCAAACTGGCGCAGGGAATCCCAAAATTACAGCCTGGGGAGACACTTTAAAACCTGGTATAAAGGTGATAGCCGTTTCCAGGGATTTGATTAAAAAAGGCTTGGATTATAATACCCCTGTCCGCATAAATGGCCTGGAAGGTGTTTATTTCGTGAAGGACAAAATGCACCATCGCTGGAAGAATAAAATCGATATTTATATGGGTGAAGATGTAAAAAAGGCGAGAAAATGGGGCCGAAAAAAAATAAAAATTTACTATTTGGTCCAGAATGACAGCCTTCCTGTAATCCAGTAAACTGAAAAAAACATTAATTCCCCGATAATCCGAAATCCGAAATGCCATTTTATATGAGGCAACAAATTTTGACGTTTTTAATACTGCTCAAAAAAATCCTAAAGGACAAATTCGATCAGTATAACCATAAGTTGCCTTATTTTATCAGTATTTTATTAGCCTTAATAATAGTAGTGGCTGGTATTAAAATATTTTTAGAGCTTACGGAATCCCTTCAAAGTAAGTTTTTATCACAATATGACAGTAAAATAACCGATTTTATAATCTCTTTCAGAAGTCCGGAGCTTAACAAGATCTTACAATTTATCACAAACATTGGCGATATTTATGGATATCTGGCAGTGGGATTAATAAGTTCAATCGCGTTTTACCTCAAATTCAAGAACTGGCGGTTTGTAATACAAATGATTTTTGTCCTGGGGATATCGGCACTTTCCAATTTGGCGCTTAAACAGACAATTAACCGCCCCAGGCCAGATGTGGAACATTTGGTTTCCGTAGCTACACTAAGTTATCCCAGCGGCCACGCAATGAGCGCTATTTCGTTCTATGGTTTTTTAATCTATTTATGTTATGGCTTTAAAATGAATAAATGGATTAAATTGGGGATGATCCTTTTTTTTACTTTACTGATCTTTTCAATAGGCATAAGTAGAATCTACCTTGGAGTTCACTTTCCTTCAGATATTGCTGGAGGATTTATTGCTGGTTTAATATGGGTAGCTTTTTGTGTAATAACCTTTAATATTATCGATTTATTCCGAAGAAAAGAAGAAGGTTAATATTACACTTTTAAAAATTAAATTCTGAAATTTCATAGAACTCGAATTGTAACCGATCAGTTCAAAAAATTTTGAGCAACTAATATGACCAAAGTAAAGTAGCCCGCAATTTTACTGGGAATACAAGACGACCACTTTTGAAAATTAGTGGCAACCATTCTATTTTGAATATTAAATGGCCAATTTATTTTGGGCTAATCACTTCAAACTTTAGACACTTATTGTTTAATGCTAATTCAATCCCAGCATTCCTAAAACTATCCATAAGATTATAAAAACAACGATTATTCCAATGCAGCCACAACCACCACCTAATTTTTTAGCACCCCATCCAGCGAGAATTGCACGTAGTATATTTTTCATTTTATAATATAATTATTCAGCCAGTAAAAATAAAGCGATTCAAAATAATCTCAAGATATTTTGGGAAAATTTTAAATAAGAAATAAGAGGTTTAAAAATTATAAATCTTATATTTAAGTCAGCATTAAAATGATTACTATTGTCAAAAGATTAATAATTCAGTTGTATGCAAATCCTGGAAAAGAGTGATAAGGAATCTGAAGAATATATCATACAAAACAAAATAAAAACCCGCTTTGGAGCAACATTCGTCGTTATAATTATTGTAATTCTAATTACAGCGGTGGCAATGACCGGCGTTTATTTTGATTATTGGTAGAATTAATCCCAAACGGAGATCCTTCCTATGAGATTTTGATTTCATTGAGCAATAAGAAGGCCTGATTAATATATTCCTTTTCCAGAAACAGTGCAAAATAATTTGAGGTTGAGATCATTTCAAATACCGGAATTCCTTCATAAGCCAAAAGCTTAAAAATGTAAAAATACAATCCTACGGTCTTGGAACTATTTTTTGGTAAAGCGATGGTAATGCTCGACAATTCACTTTTTACCGAAACCAGGATCTCATTTTTAAAACAATTGGCTACGGTTTCTTTAAGATCTGCAGACACCAAGATATTGCTCTCCTGATAATTGCTGGAATAATTGAGATAAACCCCAAGTTCGTCTTTTACAAGATTCAACAATTCAGCCTGACTGGCAAGGATGCTTTTGGAATTTAAATAAGTGTATTCCGTAATTCCGGAGCGCACCAAAATATCCCCCATATCCCTTAAATTGGTGTTCTTTAAAAGATTTTTCTTTGGATTATAGCGGCGCAAAGCCATAATTATAGAACCTTGTTTTACAGGTTTCCGCAATTCTTTTTCAACTTCGGGTTGCAGGTGGATTGCCAAAGCACTGAAATTTATGAGATCTTTAGCCAATGCATCATCCAAAAATGGCTGATGACGCAACATACTATGTACACAGGAAGTAATTGTTTTCATTGTTAAATAATATACATTTTGTACAAATGTATATAAAATTAATCTTCTTTTTTCGCTGAAGCCAATCTTTGGCTAATTATGCATAATAAATTTTTTGGAAATGAAATGAGCATAACGAAAATTTTATTCTAACACTAATAAAGATATGGGAATTACCCCCGATAGCTCGGGGACCAATAAAAAATAATTAAATTTTACTTATGAAAGTATTAAAATTTGGAGGCACTTCGGTTGGATCTTCCGAGAGTATAAGAAATGTAAAAAATATTATAAATTCTGTAAGCGGAAAAAAATTAATCGTGCTTTCTGCTATGTCCGGTGTGACCAATGAATTGGTGAGAATTACAGAATATTTTAAATCTGGAAACCAGCCAGATGCCGGATATGTCGTTAAAGCTTTAAAAATAAAACATGAGGATTTGACAGATGCGCTATTTCCCAGTCAGGAAGAAAATCTGAAAATAAAATCCCATATCTCAAATCTTTTTGATGGCTTGAATGGAATTATCGAAGGAGATTTTTCTGAAAATGCGGAAGCCAAAATAATGACTTTTGGAGAAACGGTGCTCACCTATATTTTTTCCGGCTTTCTTCAATCTTCGGGAATAAAAAACAATCTGCTAGACGCTAAAAAATTCATGCAGGTTTCCAATCTTGAAAATCCGGATACTGAAAAAGTAGGGCGACTCTTTCAGCAATATATAAAAGGGATGGAGGATAATGAAATTTATATCACCCAGGGG
>JAENXB010000393.1 GCA_016649785.1 Flavobacteriaceae bacterium | reverse complement strand
TTACAGAAAACCCGAAAGTGTTTCAAAGGAAAATATTAAAGAACATTTGGTATTGTTAATTTCTCTTTATGAACACGGAATTGATGTTTTTGAAACAAAAGAAAATTTTGACAAATGGCTGCTCACCAACAATTATTTCCTCGACAACAAGTCCCCAAAAGATTTTTTAGACACGGTTACCGGCATTAAATTTATTGATGACCAACTTACTGCTATTGAATATGGCGACAACGCATAATGATGGAAGTTTTTAAAATTTGCCGTGAGAAATATGCGAATGCCCTAAATGCTTCAGGCGCAGCAAATCGATGGAATAAAAAAGAGGAATTTGTCATTTATGCCGGAGGAAGCAGATCGTTATCAGCACTGGAAACAGTGGTTCATAGAGCTGCCATAAATATTTCCAATCCCTATAAATTATTGACGATTTCCATTAAAGATAAAACGCCCATAAAAGAAATAGCCATTAAAGATTTGCCTGCCAATTGGAACACCATTGAGGGATACATTAAGCTTCAGGAAATTGGTTCAAAATGGGTTAATTCTCTTGAAACACTTATTTTAAAAGTCCCTTCAGCAATAATTTCACAAGAATACAATTATCTCATCAACACAAAACATCCCTTGTTTGCAACAAATATTAGGTTGGAAAGTGTAGTGGATTTTGCCTGGGACAAAAGATTTCTATAAACTTCTAAAAATATGGGTAATGTTAGTGTAAGCCTTAAAAAAACTGTTTTTCTATTTCCTCTATTTAACAAGTTTCCTCAACGCAGCCCATTGTTTCAACATTTCCCTTGAATCCTGCGCCGGATAGCCCAATACCGTTTTTCCCGCTTCAACATCATTCATCACACCGGAACCACCTGCCACCACGGCACCGGAATGCACAGTTACGTGGTCTTTAATGGAAGCGCTTCCGCCAATAACAACGCCGTCGCCAAGCGTAACAGAACCTGCCAAACCGCTGTGGCCAGCCATAATGCAAGAGCGTCCCATAATGCTGTTGTGCGCAATTTGCACAAGATTGTCAATTTTACAGCCGTCTCCTATTTGTGTAGCGCTGAACTTGCCGCGATCCACGCAAGAATTTGAGCCTATCTCCACATAATTTCCAATAATCACATTGCCAATGTGCGGAATTTTTACCAAACCCCTGCCATCTTCGCTGGCACAATAGCCAAATCCGTCCCCGCCAATGCTTACATTGAGATGAAAAATGCAAAAACTTCCTATTTCACAACGTTCCCGAATCACGGTTCCTGACCAAATCACCGTTCCGTTTCCAATGCTGGTTTCATCAAAAATGCTCACATT
>JAENXB010000051.1 GCA_016649785.1 Flavobacteriaceae bacterium | reverse complement strand
GGAATTAATTTAAGGACTGGCGCTTCAATTAACGGAAGGTTATTGGCACAAACTGCTGCAACTCTTCAAATGAATACTGTTACCCAGCCACAATAAAAAATGATTGGGTGCTGAAATTCAGGTTGAAATAACAACTATGGAACCAGTTTAATTCAGTACTCTTTTTTAATTCAAAAAAAGGATTTGGTCTAAAAACCAGATCCTTTTTTTGTTTCTGTGTTTTTAAGCTGATTCCATTTGTCGGAAAAAATTAGATCCATGAATTGAAGCATGGCAAAAACTTCCCTTAAAAGAGTTCTATTAAGTTTTATTGAGAGATCAGTTTCCAGCAGATATTAAAAATCCATTATTAATGGGGAGTCGTAGGTTGCATCATATTGAAAATTATTAGTCATCTCGTATTCTTAAGCTAATTTTAAGAATTTGCTAATCCAGCCTTAATTCAGGATAGCCATCTTTGTTTTAAATAATTATGATGTTTTCCGCAACTCATGATCTTACTATGGAAATTCACTTTCCTTTAGATAGGAATCGCAAAAAGAATAGTAAAATGGGTATAATAGCAATTCTGAAGATATAACATACATTTAAAATTTGATATGAATTGAAAGTTGCCAAAATGTTGGAAGCTTGATTTTCACAACTTTATGAATTCTTAAAAATTCAATAAATTAATTTATGAAAAACAGAAACCACTCCCTAATTTTTGGAATTGTTCATTGGGCTATTGCAATTTGTATAATCATAATTCTAATTACGATCTTTTTGAGGTTGAACTGGATGAACAAAAACCACCTTGCCGGGATTATTCAGAATTATCTCTCCACTACAAATCAATCCTTAACCCAGGATCAACTTATTCAACTGGCAAAACAAATAAGGAAACCAATGTGGAATTGGCATATTTACATTGGTTATGTGTTGGTTGGGCTTTTTAGCATTCGGTTATTTCTTCCACTCTTTGGTACGATGAAGTTTAAAAATCCTTTTAATAAAGAATTAAATTTTAAAGAAAAATTTCGGTTTTGGATATATATCGTTTTTTATATCGGTATAATTCTATCATTAACTACCGGTATGATAATAGAATTGGGGCCAAAAGATATAAAAAAACCAATAGAATCGATCCACGTGCTTTCCAATTATTACCTGATAGGATTTATAGTACTCCATTTGGTTGGCCTGTTATTATCAAAATTATCGACCAAAAAGGGATCAATAATAGAAAAGTAAGTAGGTTGTACGGATAGAATTAACATTATAACAGAAAAATAATTGCCTAATTGACCAGGGAAAAATGGAATTATAGGAAAGCCTTGAGCTTGTGGAGATGAAATATTCGAACAAAAAATATTTTGAACTGATCTTGAAATTTCAATGGGCTATAACCTTGAGTTGGGGAAGAAAAAGATTTTAAATTAACCTACAAATTAAAACTAATTATGAAAACCTATATCTGGAGCTTACCGACAAGACTTTTTCACTGGTTATTAGCCATTGGTTTTACAGTTGCCTATATTTTAGGGGATTTTGATAATCTTGAGAATTGGCATTTTGCTTTCGGGGCTTTTGTTGGAGCCTTGATATTTTTTAGACTTTTATTTGGATTATTTGGTCCAAAATATTCGAATTTTAAGGATTTCCCCATTGCATTGAAAAACCAGAAAGAATTTATTAGGTCCTATTTTTCAAAATCGAAGACCTATGTTGGCCATAATCCGGTAGCATCGGTAATTATGTTGTTAATCCTTATTATTGGGATTTTATGCAGCATTTCAGGTTACTTATTGTACGCAGCAGAAAACAACGTGTTGAGCAGTGGAATTAACGAAGGCCTTCTCGAAGAATCACACGAATTTTTGGCAACTGTTTTTTTGGTTTTGGTAGGCATTCACTTATTTGGGGTATTATCCGACACCTTATTTCACCGAAAAACCGGGACTATTCAATCAATTTTCACAGGAAATAAAAACATCGAAAGTAAAAACACTCATTTGAATGGTTTTCATATAACATTTTCCTTACTATGGTTTATAATTCCAGCGGTTGTTTTTTATCTGGCTTATGGACTGCAAAATAACGAGACAAAAAAGGAAAATAGAATTGAAAGCAGGGAATATCATGGTGATGATGATTAACATTTTTTTTGAAAATAGCAATACAGAGGTTGTTTCTATAGCTTTATTATGCAGATTTTAGCTGAACTTCCCCAGGTTCAGAGAAACTAAACATTCTGATGTTTTAATCAGGCCCACTTTTTTTGCACTTCTTTAAGGGCTTTCAATTATGTACCTTTGTATTACTGAAGGATATGCAAAATGTCTAAATGATATTAAAAGTTAGAATTCAGGAAATTCATAAATCAATAAAGAACAATGAGTCTTATTTCAAACGCTGCTTCTCACGAAATTAAAGGTTCTGCTAAAAGCCAGGCTTCTGAATTGGAAATCTATTTTCAGCAGTTCAGGAAACATATTGTCGGGATAAATCAAACCTTTCAATCTCCTTACGGAGAACAGGAAATTATTTATACCGACTGGACTGCCAGCGGAAGGTTATATCGGCCTATAGAAGATAAATTACTCAATGAGATCGGTCCTTTTGTTGCCAATACTCATACGGAAACCTCCATTACGGGTTCAGTGATGACCTTGGCCTATCACAAGGCGAGAAACCTTATTAAACAGCACGTAAATGCTGGTATTGATGATGTTTTAATTACGGATGGAACCGGGATGACGGGAGTGATCAATAAGTTTCAGCGTATTTTAGGACTTAAAGTTTCAGAGAATCTAAAAGATTTCACCAGTGTTCCGGAAGAATTAAGGCCCATAGTATTTATTACACATATGGAGCATCATTCCAACCAAACTTCCTGGTTGGAAACTATTGCGAATGTTGAAATTATCCCTTGTCAGGAATCGGGTTTGATATGTTTTGAGAGTTTTGAAAAGTTGTTGATTCAATATAAAGACAGGTTAATAAAAATAGCCTCTGTAACCGCCTGTTCCAATGTAACCGGAATTAGGACCGATTATCATAAAATCGCAAAAGTGGTCCACTTTTACAGCGGTTTATGTTTTGTGGATTTTGCCTGTTCCGCGCCTTATGTAAAGATCGATATGCATCCGGAAGATCAGGAATCATATTTAGACGCTATTTTCTTTTCGCCTCATAAATTTTTAGGAGGTCCGGGAACTTCTGGAGTTTTAATTTTCAATAAAAAACTTTACAAAAATATGATCCCTGATAATCCTGGTGGGGGAACCGTAAATTATACAAACCCCTGGGGAGACCGCGATTATATTGATGATATTGAAACCCGGGAAGATGGCGGTACTCCGGGCTTTTTACAAACAATTAAAATAGCCCTGGCCATTGAGTTGAAGGAAAAAATGGGGGTTGAAAATATTCTGGCCCGAGAACATGAAATCAACCAACTGATATTTGAGAAATTAACTAAAATCCCAGGCCTGAAAATACTCGCCGGGCAGCATAAAGACAGATTGGGTGTTTTTTCATTTTATGTTGAAAACGCTCATTTTAACTTAATAGTAAAACTGTTAAACGACCGGTTTGGGGTGCAAACAAGAGGTGGCTGTTCCTGTGCGGGAACTTATGGACATTTTTTACTGCACGTAGATCAGGTCACTTCAAAAAGCATTGAAGAAAAAATTAATGAGGGTTGTTTAATGGAAAGACCGGGTTGGATCCGGATGTCCATTCACCCAACTTTATTGAACACTGAAATTTTGTATGTATGTGAAAGTATAAAACAGGTTACCGAAAATTTTCAGAAATGGAGTAAAGACTACGAATACAACACTTCAAAAAATGAATTTATTCATAAAACTGCCGAAACAATTGAAACAGAGATCGTCAATAATTGGTTTGAGTAATGTAAAAATTTAATTACTGAAGTTGAGAAAACTGAAAGTAGGATTAAAACGAAGTGCATTTTTGGATAGGTATTTGCTTAGTTCAAATCACCTTACATATTTAACTCTGGTTTAAAAGCTTTTTTTGCTGATATAAACCAATTGAAAATATTTAAATTAAAACATCAATGAAAACTTCGGTTTACTTAGTATTGCTGCTCCTTTTTTTTACCGGTTGTGAGATTAACGATCCAAACGACTGTTCAAATCAGGCTTGCACTATGGATTTCAGAACCATCACCCTAACCATAAAAAATTCTGAAAACAATCCTGTTGCACTGGATAGTTTTAAAGTTACAAATCTTGAAAACGGAGTCGATCTCACCAGGGAATTTAATAATACCGAATTTGAAGCAATGAAAGAAGTTGGGGTTTATCCTTTATTTGGGGATGAATATGCCCGGGATTTTAGTAACAAAGAAGTTGAAATAAATTTTAAAGGATATATTGACAATCAGGAAATTATAGGCTCATATTATAAAGTTGGAGCAGATTGCTGCCATGTAAACCTCATTTCAGGAGAACCTGAAATTTCAATTTAAATACCTCCAGATAATTTTTTGGTTAAAATAAACATCAGCTTTGCTGAACTTTGATTAATTCAAAGTGTCCCAACAAACCGTAGATTTACAATTTGTATTGAGTAAATCAAATTAATAAAATAAACAGATGAAATGAGCATAATGGAAACTCGATGCAAACACCAATGAAGTTATGCGAATTACATATGACCAATAAAAAACAATAAATATCTACATATGAAATATCATATAAAAATTAATAGCATAAACGTCGTTGATGAAATTAAAGAGTATTGGACAAACAAGGATTATGTTCAGTTACTGGAAAAATTCAATTATCCCGATGCCGAAGATCCCAATACCGAAAACTTAAGGGAATTGTTATTTATGGCAATTTCTGATTATGAGCCGGGAGAAGCCGCGGTTATTGTCCTGGAATACAAATTGGCCGATCATTTAACCGCCGGTCAAATTGAACAGATCTCCAACGATATGCTCATAGATACTGTATGTGAAGAATATCCGGAAATGGAGCTACAAAGTACATTGTTTCACATCAATCAACTGCTTTTTAAAGCCTACAACGGTAAATTTCCAAGTGCGAGCGCAACCATAATAGATTGTTCCATTACACCCTTGGATAAAAATGCTGATGTTCAACTAACCAAAGAAATGCTGTTGAGATTATTTAACAATGGCCTCTCAGACAGGAATATCATTAAACGGTTATTTGAAGAGCAAATGAATCAAAGGGCAGATTTTCCTGAAGCCAAAAATATTATCTGGGATTTAAGGACTTCAGATAATATCAATTTTAAAATCACTACAGCAGAAAACCTGTTAAAGAAGCAAGAAGTTGCCTTTACAGAATTTGATGGTTCTGTAGAGGATACAGTTGATAACGGATAAAAAAATTCAAAATTCAAAGTTCAAAATTAGAGCAATGAAAATAGAAAATAGAATAAAGAAAAATATTCGTGCATTCGTGGCTTTTTTTTATTCCCCATCATGGTTCTTTTTTGGACGAATCCGGGATTGACAAATTAAAAGTATACCAATCCCAAATCAACGAATCCCAAATTAACGAATCCCAAATTAACTAATATATTGTTTGAAATTCAGTAACTTAAATGAATAATAGGAATTGGAATATATTTTTCAAGATCCTTTATTCACCAGTTTTATGAATCAGAAGAACAATTCCTGGCTGCACAACCACAACGGGATACTAATTGAAAATATAGCTGCGGAAGGCATTGAAATAGCCGAGCGCAAAGGCCTGGGGCATCCAGATACGATTTGCGATTTGATCACCGAACAGATTTCCGTTGAACTCTCCAAATATTATCTGAAAGAATTTGGGGCGATCATGCACCACAATGTTGATAAAGCCCTTTTAATTGGTGGACAATCCCAACCCGGTTATAAAGGCGGAAAAATAATCCTGCCCATTTCTTTGATATTTGCTGGTAGAGCCACGTACCAGGTAGAGGATAAAAAAATACCTGTTGAGGAAATTGCGGTAGAAACAGCAAAAAAGTGGTTGAAAAAAAACATAAGGAATCTGGATACGTATACCGGTATTGAAATCACTTCAAAGATCAGGATGGGAAGCCATGAACTTGTGGAATTGTTCAATCGTTTTGGCAAAGGCGAGATCCCTTTGTCGAACGATACTTCCTTTGGAGTTGGTTATTTTCCAACTTCAATTCTGGAGGATACAATTATTAAAATTGAAACTCTGTTAAACTATCCTGATACAAAAGAAAAATTCCCTTTCGTTGGAGAGGACATCAAGGTAATGGGAGTTAAAAATCCTGATACAACCAATTTTACCATTGCCATTGCCATTGCCATGGTCGATAAATATATTTCCAACCTGGAGGATTATGTTTCAAAAATTAACCTGATCAGGGAATACATTCGAAACAGCCTGAATTTAAAGGATGTCATCATAGATATCAATACGGCCGATGATTACAGTCGTGAAAGCATTTACCTGACCGTAACGGGAACAAGTGCCGAAAACGGAGATGACGGGCAAGTAGGTCGCGGCAATCGCATCAACGGACTTATAACTCCGTATCACCCGATGAGCCTGGAAGCGACCTCCGGAAAAAACCCGGTAAGCCACATCGGGAAAATTTACAATTATTTTGCCAGGGACCTGAGCCGATTGATCGTGGAAAATAATTTTTCAGAAAAAGCAAATGTTTTTATAGTATCACAAATCGGAAAGCCAATAAATGAACCCCAATTACTTCATATCAAATTGAAAAATATAAAATCTGATCCTGAGAATATTAAGGTTTTGGTGTTGGAACAATTGAAGGAACTTCCACAATATTGGAAAAAAATAATTTTTTGAACAGGAATAATCTATTACCCCTAAAATAGAAATTTGAAAAATAAAGAAATGGGAAGAATACATTTATTTGAATTTGAAGACCAGGATTGGTTTCCTGATTTCCTGAGGGATTACGGAACCGACTTCTTACAGTTTTTATCCAACCTTACAAATATGTTTCATCCTGTTATTCCCGTCCTTCAAAAAGTTTTGGAAAAAAGCGGAACAACTCAAATCATCGACCTGGGTTCCGGTGGGGGAGGTCCAATCCCGAAATTAAATAAAGTCCTGAAAAAACAAAACCCCGGACTAAAAATTTTACTCACAGATTATTTTCCAAATATTGACGCACTTGAACTCGCGACAAAAAAGGCTGACAATATCTACTATATCAAAACTCCTGTCGATGCGCGGAATGTTCCCGGAAACCTAAAAGGGCTTAGGATCCTTTTTCTCAGCTTTCATCACTTTGAGCCGGAGGATGCCAAAAAAATATTGCAGAATGCTGTAAATTCCAAAAATGCTATCGCGATATTTGAAGGACAGGAAAGAAGTTTTGCAAGTTTGCTGGCTATGTTTCTTTCCCCTTTCTCAGTATTATTGACCACCTTATTTATAAAACCTTTCAAATTGAAACGGTTATTATTCACTTATGTAATTCCCCTGGTTCCCTTGTTTGTTTGGTGGGATGGGATAGTTTCCTCTCTTAGGACTTATTCTGTGGAGGAAATGAAAAGCCTGATAAATGAACTCGATAATAAAGATGATTTTGAATGGGAAGTTGGCAGGATTAAATCTGGCCCGGGATTTATATTATACCTGCTTGGGGCAGAAAAAAAGATAGAACGCCCTGTTCTGGCTGAACCTGAATTAATGCTGGTTTCAATGGAATATTAATATAACTTTTCGGACTATTCAAAATAATACAGGTTTCTTTTTTAATTAAATTTTTCTGGTTTATTCTCTTTTATTGGTTGATTTTCAGTAAATTAAAGGAATGTTTTGAGGTCTTAAACTTCTGTTGAAATGAAACCAAAAAGTGTGATTTATCTCTTAATTCTGATTGTGATTTCAGCTTGTTCACAGGTTGCGATCACGGGAAGGGATAATATATTTAAAAATAAAACCTTTGTTCATCTTTATTTTGAAACGGAAGAAGAGTGTATTGCGTCTCAACCCGAACCCGATTTTTTTTATAATTGTCACCAGCAACTGGATTTTTTAAAAGACAAAAAGGTTCAAATTATGCTAACAGACATTCTTTGGATCGGGGAATATAAATTGGAAGGCGATACAATAATATTGACTTTTGAACCCAATAATGAGGTTCCGGACGGGGAAATAATATTTGAAATATTAAACCCTACCAAGCTCTTAAAAATTGATGATCAAACTATTTGGAAGAAAATGAACGGAAATTCAATTTGGAATTGATCCCGTCAGGTTTTTATGAAATTTCGAAAAATTATTGTTTATCTGAAAAGTCGAATTTGTGACTTGAATCTGCCAAACATAAAGGGAATATTTTGGTCACATAAATCAAAACTAAATATTTTTTTAAATTAAAATCCCTCCCAGATATGGGAGAGATTTCAGTAATATATTTAGGTAAGTCGGCTAAACTTTCACGATCATTTTACCTTTATTTTTCCCTTCAAACAGGTCTAAAAAAGCTTGTGGAACATTGTCAAAACCTTCAACTATTGTTTCAGAATAGGTAAGCTTACCTTCTTTATACCAGGAAGATAGATGATTGATGGCCGGTCCAAAATCTTTTACAAAATCACGAACGGTAAATCCCTGCATCAAAACGCTTTTCTTGATAAGAGTCCCTTCATGTCTTGGCCCCATAGGTATTTCGGTTTTGTTGTATAAAGAGATGGCTCCACAAATTATTAACCTTCCATATTTGTTGATATTGGCCATTGCGGCATCCATAATTTCCCCGCCCACGTTGTCATAATAAACATCAACACCATCCGGGCAGGCCTCAGCGATTGCTTTTTTAAGATCATCGGTAGTTTTATAATTGATCCCTTCATCAAAACCGAATTTTTCCTTTATTCGCTTAATTTTTTCATCGCTCCCGGCAATTCCCACGACTCTGCAGCCTTTTATTTTTCCAATTTGACCTGCCACACTTCCTACAGCCCCGGCAGCGGCTGAGACCAAAAGGCATTCTCCTTTTTTTAATTTCCCTATTTTTTCCAGGCCTAAATAAGCCGTAATCCCCGTCAATCCCAAAACCCCCAGAAAAGCGGTGAGGGGAGCGAGTTCTTTGTTCACTTTATTCAACCCGTTTCCGGATGAGGTTTGAAATTGCTTCCATTTAAGCATTCCGTTTACGTAATCTCCTTTGCTGAAATTCGGGTTCCGGGATTCTATTACCTCGGCAATAATTCCGGATTCTATGGGTTCATTCAATTTAAAAGGCGGAATGTATGATTCCTCATCGCGCATCCTTCCGCGCAAATAAGGATCTACTGAAATATATTTTGTTTTTAACAGGATTTCACCTTCTTTCTCTCCTGGTTTTTCTTCTTCCACAAATTTGAAATCGTTTAAAGTGGGTTTGCCTTTTGGCCTGTTTTTAAGTAGTATGGTTTTATTCATTTTGAAGCTTATTTTTTTAATTTTAAATTGAATTTACGCCTAAAAATGCGATTTTTATAAAACTACCTGATTTTATTTTAACAGAAAAATCCCAACTTGTTTTATTGATTTTTTTCAGATAAGATTAACGCTGATGAAGATCATAGCGGCTATCTTTGCATAAATTGAAGAACTATTATTTTTGATTAAATTTAAACTTTTTATTTCCGGACTTTATCAGGAAATCTCCCAATTTTTGAAAAGTACCGATTTTTCAAAGGGATTTGTCGTGGCTATGGCAATTGCCATTCCTATAGCTCTGGGGGTTTCCCTTGGTATCTTTGAAATTGGACTTGCAATGGCTTTAGGAGCTTTGTTGAGTTCTCCAAGTGATATAAGCGGTAGTTTCAGGCATAAAAAGAACGGGATTTTACTTTCTGCGTTAATCGCTGTACTTGCAAGCCTTACGGGTGGTTACCTCGCATTTGACACCTGGTTGTTACTTCCTGTTTTAGGGATTACCATATTTGGAATTTCGTATCTGTCGGTATATGGTTTCAGGGCTTCCCTGATCAGTTTTTCCGGATTATTCGCGATCGTTCTATGTTTCGCGAATATTTCCAATGTTCTTGAGATTTATGAACGCGCGTTCTTTATTGGACTTGGCGGGCTCTGGTATTTACTGCTTGCGGTAATCCGTCAAAAGATAAATCCTAAGCAACAAACCGAACAATTTTTGTCGCAAAGCCTGGAACTTTCAGGACAATATCTGGAAAATAGGGCCAAACTCCTGGATCAGAAAGCAAACCGGGAAGAATTGCAGTTAAGCCTGTTGGAGATCCAAGGTGATTTAAACGAAAAACACGAAATGCTGAGGGACATCCTGATCTCTTCCAGGAAATCTTCGGGAAATTCAAATTACGAGCGTAAACGCCTGCTTATCTTTATCCAATTGGTGGATGTGCTGGAACTGGCGATGGCAAATCCTGTGAATTATAAAAAAATGGATCTGTGTTTTCTAAAATACCAGGAACAAGTAGAAAAAATCCAACAACTTATTTTTGCCATGGCAAATCGGTTAAAGCTTATTTCCGCAGCGATCCTAAACCAAAAAAGTTTTTCTAAAAACGAATCCCTGGAAGCTTCCCTGAATGCTGTAAAAAAAAGTTTGGAATTCCATAAACTGGAAACGGAAACCCAAACCCAAATAGACGAAGGTTTCCTGATGCTTCAAAATTTATTCGATTATCAGGAAAAGCAGGTCCAGAAAATTCAAAAAATAGAACGCCTATTGGGCGATCCGGACATAGGGAAACTGAGCTTTATCAAAAAAGCCGAAGCCGCGCGATTTATAACAACTCAGGAATACGATTCAAAGATCCTGTTGGAGAATTTTAACTTTACATCGCCTATTTTTAAACATTCCTTGCGAATAGCGCTTGTGGTAATGATTGGTTATTCCATTGGGGTGTATTTCTCGCTTCAAAATTCCTACTGGATCTTATTGACAATCATAGTGATTATGCGCCCAAATTACGGCCTTACAAGAAGCCGATCCAAACAGCGGACATTTGGAACCCTTATAGGTGCGGCAATTGCCGTGGGAATTGTTTTAATTACTCAAAACCTTGTGGTATATGGAATCCTGGCAATTATTTCGCTGATCCTGGCTTTTGCTATGGTGCAAAAAAACTTTAAAACCTCGGCTACATTTATTACCCTGAGCGTTGTTTTTATCTATGCCCTTTTAAAACCGAATGTGTTGGATGTAATTCAGTTTCGGGTTGTAGACACGATTATTGGTGCGGGACTTGCCACTTTGGGAAACCTGTTATTGTGGCCTTTCTGGGAATTTTTTGGTATTAAATCGGTTATTTCGGAGAGTATTAAGGCCAATAAGGAGTATCTTAATGAGATAGCCCGCTATTATGAAAAAAAAGGAAAGGTACTCACTTCATATAAACTATCCAGAAAACAGGCGTTTTTGGCTACTGGCAACCTGAATGCGGCTTTTCAGAGAATGACACAGGAACCTAAATCGAAGCAGAAAAATCTCGATAAGGTTTATGAACTGGTGGTATTAAATCATACATTTTTGTCTTCCCTCGCATCAATGGGCACATATATTCAAAACCATCCCACTACCAAGGCCTCTGCACATTTTAAAACCTTTGTTGAGAGTATAAACCAAAATCTTGAAAGGGCCATCGGATTATTGGATGATCAGGAATTAGAAGAACTATCGGAAGATTCAAAACAATTGAAAGCTCAAAAATTTTTCGATCAAAAACACCGTGATCTAACCCGGATTTCAGAAAATTTTGATGCTTCCGAAAAATCAAATTCCAAAACTGCTGATGAACTCCAGGAGGTGCAATTAATTATTGAACAGTTAAAATGGCTCATGGATATTTCAAACAAGCTTCAAAAGATCATTGCCGAAACCAGGTTTCAATAGCTATTTTAAATGAGCAAGAAAGACTTAAAAAAATATCTGAGATCACTTGAAAAAGATCGACTTGAGGAACAAATTCTCGAGCTTTATGACAAATTTGACAATGTTCGGACATTTTACAATTTCGTCTTTGATCCGAAGGAAGATAAATTGATCGGGGAAGCTAAATTCAGGATTTCCAAAGAGTATTTCCCTCAAAAACATCGAAAGGCAAAAGCCAGGCGCTCTGTTGCACAAAACCAGATCAGACATTTTTTACAGTTGGGAGTGGATCCAAATTTAATTGCCGATGTGATGCTCTTCAACATTGAGATCGCTCAAACTTTTTCTTCAGATAAGCATAATATCACGGAAGCCTTCAGCAAAAGCATGTTCAGGTCTTTTGAACAGGCGGTAAATTACATTCATCAAAATGAACTCACCTCAGAATTTATCAACCGCATTTATAAAATTAAGGATGAAGCGGAAGAACAAAAGTGGCCGAATTTATATCAGTTTGAAAAATTGACAGGCCAATTCGATTAAAACCCGATTTGAAATCTCAAATCCCTATATTTGAGGTAATGAAATTCAATTTTCTTTTACTCATTTTTCTTTGTTCCAATCCTGTTTTTTCTCAGTTGGGATTTTGCCCGGGAAGTAAAGGGGATGCCATTTTTCATGAAGATTTTGGCTCTGGTACTTCCAGCGGACCTCAACTCCCGGCAGGAATCACAACTTACAAGTATGTAATTGGTGATCCTCAGGATGGAGAATACACAATTTCTGACCAGATTTCACAAAACATCGGTTCCTGGCATTCCTTTCTGCCAAAAACAACTGTTTCCAACGGCCGGGCATTGATAGTTAATGCCAGTTATACATCCGGACAATTTTACCGCACTGAAATTCAGAATCTTTGTGAGAACACCACCTACGAATTTTCGGCATTTTTGATGAATATTTATGATCGTACAAGTCTTGTCTGTTTAGATATAGATGGTGGAATCCCCATAAATGTGAGATTTCAAATTTGGGATGAAACCGATACAGTTTTGCTGAAAGAGGGAAATACCGGGGATATTTCGTCCACCAACAGCCCTGTTTATAAGCAATATGCGCTTACCTTTCAGACCGAACCGGGACAGGGATCTGTTATTTTGAAAATGTTCAATAATGGGATTGGCGGTTGCGGAAATGATCTCGCCATTGACGATATTATTTTCAGGTCCTGCGGGGATTTGACCAAAATCACCTCCCAGGGAAATGATGATCCTGGAATTGTAGTTTGCGAACCCGATGCTCCGCTTAGTCTGACCCTGACTGCTATCCCGGATTTTTCGGTTTACACTCAGCACGCATTTCAATGGCAGGAAAGCAGTGATAATGTAGATTGGCAGGATATTCCGGGCGAAACCAATTCAGATTTTACCAGTCCGCCTTTAAATTCATCCAGATATTATCGAGTAAAAGTTGCTGAAGCCGCTGTAAATTTGATCAATAATTTGTGTAGCTCGGCTTCCCAGGCATATTTTGTCAATATTGTAAAAACTCCTGAGGCTCCCTTGAGCAATGGGGATACGGTGATTTGCAGCGATGATGTAATTCCCGCACTCTCGGTGCAGGTTGAAGCCGGGGAAACAGTAAACTGGTATGATACAGAAGTAGGAGGAAACCAAATTGCTGCCGGAACAGTTACATTTACTCCAGATCACCAAGGTTCTTTTTATGCTGAAGCCGTTAAAGTAGGATTTAATTGTGCAGGAAGTATACGCACTTCAGTGAGTTTAACAATAAATGAAACCCCACAGGTACAGAATGAAGTTTTACAACTTTGCGAAAACGGGAAAATGCACCTGGATGCCGGAGTGGAGAATATGGAATATAAGTGGTCTACCGGAGAATTTTCGCGGGAAATAATAATTTCGGAACAAGGGAATTTCAGCGTTGTTATAACCACAAATGCCGGTTGCAGTGTTACTAAAAACTTTGAAATTCATGCGGTTGATGTTGCCGGAATTGAAGCCATTATTTCAGAAGAAAACACCGTAATCATAAAACCTGCCAATACAGGGGAATTTGAATATTCATTGGATGGAGTCACGTTTCAGCTTTCAAATACATTTCAATTGGTCCCAGGAGGAGTGTACATAGCCTTTATGCGCGATCTGCAGTCTTGTAATACGGTGTCAGAAGAATTTCCGCATATTGTAGTGCCAAAATTTATTACCCCGAATAACGATGGTTATAACGATAGGTTTGAATTAAAAGGAGTGGAATATTTTACTTCTTCTTCAATAAGGATCTTTAATCGTTACGGAAAACTACTGATTGCAGGGAAGGGCCAAAATTTTTCCTGGGACGGCACTTTTAACGACAAAGATCTCCCGGGTACCGATTACTGGTACGAGATAAATATTGAAGATTATAAAAGAATAAAAGGCCACTTTAGTTTGAAAAGATAACTTCAGAAAGATGTGATCCTTTGTGAATTAAGAACGATCAAGGCCATAAAAAACATAAGGAGAAGAATAATGGAAGAAAAATCCACTCCCATATCTATCAGAAAACCCACAAAAAGAGGGCCTAGCGCGGTACTTATTACCATAAACATAGTAAATATGCTTCGGATAGCTCCCAGGTTTTTGGTGCCGTAAATTTCAGCAATCAGGGAAGATTTTACGGTGCCGGAAAGCCCGACGGTAATCCCTGCCATTATCAAAAACATAAAGGCTCCCATAATACTATTCATCAGGGCAAAAGGAATTAATCCCAAACTCATTGGGATCAAATAAAATCTAAACATTGTTTTAGCCGTGTATTTATCTACCCAAAGCCCGCCAAAAAGGGAAAACAAGAATCTTGTAAGTGCATAAACTGTAAAAAAGGTAGCG
>JAENXB010000360.1 GCA_016649785.1 Flavobacteriaceae bacterium | reverse complement strand
TTAAATTCATGGGTAAAGATACAAAATATTTTTTATAAAAAGATACGTAAGTCTTTTTATATTATTTCTATTATCTTTGTCAAAAGAAAAAATCGATAATTAAAAATTATTCAAGATGATAACACATAATTTAGGGTATCCCCGGATTGGGAATCACCGGGAACTTAAAAAAGCGGTCGAGGGATATTGGGCCGGAAGGATCAGTTATGAACAGCTCATGCAGGTTAGTTCGACAATTAAGCAGAAAAACTGGTTGACACAAAAGGAATTGCGCATTGATTTGATTCCGTCTAACGATTTCTCGCTTTATGACCATGTTTTGGATTTAGCATTTGCGATTAATGCAATTCCCGATCGTTATTCACAACTTCCCCGTAATTCAGATAAATCGAAACTGGATCTTTACTTTGCAATGGCAAGAGGTTACCAGGATGAGGTAACTGATATTACGGCCATGGAAATGACCAAATGGTTTGATACAAACTACCATTATATCGTACCCGAATTTTACAAAAATCAAAAGTTCTGGTTATCGAATTTCAAATTTATTGATGAATTTCAGGAAGCAAAGAAATTGGGTGTAATTACAAAACCTGTTATTCTGGGACCTGTTTCCTTTTTATTGCTTGGTAAAGAAAAGGAGGACGGGTTCGACCGGATTGATTTATTGGGGAACCTCCTTGAGGCCTATTTCGAAATGATTTCACTGCTGGTGGATAATGGTGTGGAATGGATACAATTTGATGAACCTTTTTTGGCGTTGGATTTAACAACGGAACAAAAGGGAGCATTCAAGATTGCATATTCACGAATCAGGAAAAATTTTCCTACCGTCAAACTTTTACTGTCTGTCTATTTTGGAGGATTGTCTGATAATGTGGAGTTAGTTGCCGACTTGCCAGTGGATGCCATTCATCTTGATTTGGTGAGAGATCCTGCACAACTTGAGATCATGATTAATCTGGTTTCCTGCGAAAAGAATTTATCCCTTGGCATAATAGATGGCCGAAACATCTGGAAAAATGATTTAGAGAATTCTTTAAAGCTGATCAATAAAGCTGTTGGAAAAATTGGACTGGAAAGGGTGATGCTTGCACCTTCTTGCTCTTTGCTTCACGTACCCTGCGATTTGGAATTGGAAACCAACGAGGAAGTCTTGTCTTCTGAGATTAAACAATGGCTTGCTTTTGCGAAGCAAAAAATTGAAGAGGTCGTTGTTTTAAAGCGATTGTCGATACCGGAAGGAAATATAGATTCAATACAACTTTTTAAAGAAAACCGGGAAGCCATTCAAAGCAGAAGAATATCCGGTTTGATTCACAATGACCTGGTTAAAGAGCGCATTGACTTCATCGAACAATTTGAAGAAATGAAAAGACCACCCTTTCCACTTCGGAAAAAAATACAGCAGAAGCGACTGGAGTTGCCAGCCTTTCCAACGACAACAATTGGTTCTTTTCCTCAAACTGCGGATGTTAGAAGTTGGAGGGCAAAGTTGAAAAAGAAAGAACTTTCAAGCGATGAATATAATCGGCTCATTCAGAGTCAAATTGAAAAAGCCATCCGCTGGCAGGAAGATGTTGGGTTGGATGTTTTGGTTCACGGTGAATTTGAGCGAAACGATATGGTTGAATATTTTGGGGAGATGTTGGATGGTTTTGTCTTCACCAGGAATGGTTGGGTTCAGAGTTATGGGTCACGTTGTGTAAAACCTCCTATCATTTTTGGTGATGTTCAGCG
>JAENXB010000374.1 GCA_016649785.1 Flavobacteriaceae bacterium | reverse complement strand
GGGCCCAGGACCGCGCCAAAAGTGTCCAGGGAGCGATGAAACCCGAAAACTTTTCCTTTGGTTTCCGGGGTGGCTTCGTCTGATAGAATTGCATCCCTTGCACCGGTCCTGATTCCTTTTCCCAGGCGATCTATGGTCCGGGCAAAGAAAATCCAAATCGGAAAAATGAAAACTGCCATCATCGGTTTTGAAATGGCACTTAACATATATCCAACCTGCACAAAGGGAACCCGTTTTCCGGAATTGTCGGATAGTTTTCCGAAATATCCCTTGCTCAATCCGGCCGTTGCTTCCGCGAAACCTTCAAGAATACCTATCAGTACTATTGAAAAACCAATGGATTTTAAGTAAATAGGCATTATAGGATACAGCATTTCGCTTGCGGTGTCTGTAAACAAACTCACTATGGATAAAATCCAGACAGTTTTTGTAATATATTTCAAAATCAGGATCTAATTTCTTCGATATGTATTCAGTTCGTCCAGCGATATATAATCGTCATTTCCAAATTCGGGATATTCAGTCTTGATCAGATCGAAAATGCCATCTCTAAGGTCATTTCCTTTCACAGCTTCCCCGATTTTTATTTTGGCCTTGCTGATACTGCTGGTTATCATTTTATAATGTTGAGGGTGATCAGTAAAATTATGACAAGAATTCCTGTGAGTGAGGAAAGGAATAGATAATCGGCGATTGTTTCCAGCCGGAGTTCTTTTTTGCTGTTGTTGGTTCTGATGGAAGTAAATGAAAAAACACACGAAAAAGTAAGGAGCAAAGCGACAACAGATGTGAGTTCATCTATAAGGTGTGTCTCTGTAAGATTGGCGACGTGCAACGACGTGATCACAAAAAGGCAAAACCCCAGTAGGTTCGCGGAAGTTCCTAAGATGTGCTGTGAAGTGGTATTGGCCATACATAAAGGTAATTTTTAAATCGAGACCTTGTGACAAATCAGTTCATAAAATTTTGAGCGCCTAAAATGCCAAAAGAAAAGAAGGCTCCAATTTTACCGGTACTACAAGGAGGTGAATTTTCCAATAGTTTCATACAATCACCTAATTTTCAAATAAACTCCGCTGTTTTGATCAATTAGGCCACTTTTATTTTGAACTCAAAGCACTTTAGAATTCAGGTACTTTAAGTACTGTTGTTAAGCTGATGTTATTAATGCCCGGGCTTTTTTTTGTCCCATCATATTTTGGATCTTATTTATTATTGAGCTGAACAATTATAATTCCCAGTGCCGTATTGAGACCCATTACAGGAGTGATTATTTTAATGCTACCATCTTCTTTCAAAGTATGTGGCTCCTTTAACCCATAATCTATTTTCTGAGCATATTCAGAACCTTCAAATTTCTTGTCGGATGACAGGGTGATCAAATTGGTTTCGGGATCTATCAGTTGCACCAGATCTGCACCGGATTCTTTTACAAACGCATTCACAAGTTGGTTCAGGTTTTCGGTGTTGTTCCTAAGCAACTC
>JAENXB010000324.1 GCA_016649785.1 Flavobacteriaceae bacterium | reverse complement strand
TCTCCCAGGCCTTGTGATTTTCGGTGGGCATTTATCGCTGCTTTTATAAAATTGGTAACCGAAACTCCGGGAATTTCTACCGGATATTGAAATGATAGAAAGATGCCTTTGTGGGCGCGATCTTCGGGGTCTAATTCGGTTAGATCGATACCATCAAAGATTATTTCCCCATCGGTCATTTCAAACTCCTCTTTTCCTGCGATTACCGAAGACAAGGTGCTTTTTCCCGAACCGTTTGGTCCCATAATAGCGTGTACTTCTCCTGCTTTTATCTCAAGATTGATCCCTTTTAGGATTTCTTTATCGTCTATACTGGCGTGTAAATTCTTTATTTTAAGCATACTGTTTTTGATGTGTATCCGGTTTCCCGGATATGATTATTTCTTTATCTCTGTATTTTCCGATTGTTTCCTGGCGAAAATCTCTACAATTTCCCTGATCTCTATCACCTTTGAATAACCTTTTCTAACCTTGTTATCTATAACTTTCCCCGTTACCTCAACCGGAACGATATTCTTGTCGTCTAATTGATATTCTTTCAGGGATTCCTTGAGGATATTGGCCATAGAATCCATTTTTACCTGGTATACAAAATTTTCTCCTTTTAGTACCGCATCACTTCCTACCGAAATAAAATTTCCCTGATAATTCTGAATGCTGTCTTTTTCTGTAGCTTCAGCTTTTATCTCCGGTTTTAACTCCGGCTCATTTTCACAGGCAATCCCAAGCGCTAAAATAACTATTATGAAAATTAATTTTTTCATCAATATTTCTTCATTTTTTAAATTATCCAACAGATCCTTCAAGAGAAATTTCCAGAAGCTTTTGAGCTTCCACAGCAAATTCCATCGGTAATTTATTTAGCACATCTTTGCTAAACCCGTTTACGATGAGCGCAATTGCCTTCTCTGTTGGTATCCCTCGCTGATTGCAATAAAATATTTGGTCTTCTCCTATTTTACTTGTTGTAGCCTCATGCTCTACCTGGGCTGTTTTATTTTTAACTTCAATATATGGGAACGTGTGTGCCCCACATTGATCGCCCATCAAAAGGGAATCGCACTGGGAAAAATTCCGCGCATTCTCTGCCCTGCTGTTGATCTGTACAAGTCCGCGATAGGAGTTTTGTGATTTCCCCGCTGAAATTCCCTTGGAAATAATGGTGCTTTTAGTGTTTTTACCAAGATGGATCATTTTGGTACCTGTATCTGCTTGCTGGTAATTATTTGTCACGGCAATGGAATAAAATTCCCCTATGGAATTATCTCCCTTTAAAATGCAGGAAGGATATTTCCAGGTTACGGCCGATCCTGTTTCAACCTGGGTCCAGGAGATCTTGGCATTTTTCTCGCAAATACCACGTTTGGTAACGAAATTGAAAACCCCGCCTTTTCCTTCTTTATTTCCGGGATACCAGTTTTGAACGGTGGAATATTTAATTTCTGAATTGTCCAAAGCAATCAATTCAACCACAGCAGCGTGCAATTGATTTTCATCCCTGGAAGGTGCGGTACAGCCTTCAAGATAACTCACATAGCTGCCTTCGTCGGCTATTAATAGAGTTCTTTCAAATTGTCCGGTTCCGGCCTGATTTATCCTAAAATAAGTTGAGAGTTCCATCGGGCAACGTATTCCTTGTGGGATATAACAAAATGAACCGTCGCTGAATACAGCGGAATTTAATGCCGCGTAAAAATTATCTTTTTGCGGAACCACGGTGCCAAGGTATTTTCTTACCAATTCCGGGTGTTCTCGTATCGCTTCCGAAATGGAACAGAAAATAATGCCTTTTTCACCCAGGGTTTTCTTGAAGGTAGTGGCAACCGAAACAGAGTCCATTACCACATCTACCGCTACTCCTGAAAGTGCTTTTTGCTCGTCTATGGAAATGCCAAGTTTTTCAAAGGTTGCCCGCAATTCCGGATCGACGTCATCCAAACTGTCGTATTTGGCCTTTTTATTAGGTGCGGAATAATAGGAAATATTCTGAAAATCAGGCTTTGGATAATGTACATTGGCCCATTTGGGCTCAATCATTGTTTCCCATGCCCTAAAAGCTTCCAGCCTCCACTGCGTCATCCATTCCGGCTCTTCTTTCCTTTGTGAGATTGCCCGTACGATGTCCTCGTTCAAGCCAACGGGAAATGTATCCGATTCAATATCGGTGTAAAACCCGTATTCATATTCCTTTGTCTCGAGCTCTTTCTTTAAATCGTCTTCGGTATATGCCATAACTTTTATTTTTTAGTTATAAGGTTAAAAAGTTTAAAAGTTATAAT
>JAENXB010000195.1 GCA_016649785.1 Flavobacteriaceae bacterium | reverse complement strand
TCCCCATGTAGTATCAACTTCCACTAAATCAGGGTCTTTGTTTATATTGTTGGGAATCATATGGTTCTTGGTTCTTTTTGGCACCCTATTTTCCGATATGTCTTTATTCCTTGAAATTAATTCGGTTATCTGGTTCATTTCGGGCATCCCTATAAATTCCACTTTTTCATCTACAATTAACAATGGAGAGTGTTTTAATTTATATTTTTTTATTAATTCGGGATGATTTTCAAAATAAAATACCTTGTAGGGCAACCAAGCGTCCTGAAGTATCTTTTCGAGTAAAGGTCGATGTAGGCAAGTTTTGGTAGCGGCTATTATAATCTCCATAAAAATTCTAATTTAGTGTTGAAAAATATTTTTATTTTTTAATTATTTCTTATATATCGTCTTAAGCATTTCTTTGCGAATACTTTTCCCTCTTAGGAATACGATAAGCCATATCCCTAAAATAATAAGCGACCTGATGAGCCAGACATATTGAATTATATTTCCTTTATCGTTGCATTATAAATCGCTGCAATACAGGCCCCTATCAGCCACCCAAGAATGAACGTTTCTATGATACCAATTCCCGCTTCCCAAAGGGGAATATCCATACGAATCACAGAAGAAGTATCTAACCCATGCAGCAGGTTGTTAAAGAATTTCACAGTACCGTCATGACCAACTGTGGTCATGAGAATCATGCAGCCGAGATACAATAAGGCTCCGGTAAGGCCGATGGCCAGACCCAGTTTTTTTACATTTAATTTTTGCATAATATTAATTTTTAAATAATATCATCAGGTTTCAAGGTTTTCACTTTGACAGCCTCTAATATTTCGCTAACGTATATAATCCCATCACCGGGATATCCTGTTTCCCCATTTTCATGAATGATTTGCATCGCTTTGCCAACCTTTTCATCAGAAATGACCATTTCTATCTTAGCTATTTTTGAGTGAGAAAAAGGATGGCTAAGCGAAGACCATTTTTTTCTGTTATCTGAATAACGTCCTGTCCCTTCCCCTTCAAAAACCGTCAAACCTAAAAAGCCTGCTTCCCTAAGTTTATTGACAATGTCTGTGAGTCTTTTTGGCCTTACAAAGGCTTTTATTTCTTTCATTTTTCATGTGGTTTTAAAAAGTTATTTATTATCCATAACACCTAATGTTTTCCTTTTTTCTTCAAATTCTTCTTTGGTAATATCTCCATTGGCATACCGCTTTTTGAGGATATCCAGTGGGGTTTCTCTTTTTGATCTCTGTCCGGGAATTTTGTATGGAGAACCAAAAATCCACACGATAAAAATTATCCAAATAATCCACCAGATAAGGTGCATTCCCCAGAAGTGTCCTTCATCAAATAAATGCATACAGTTGAAATTTAAAGGTTAGTAGTACTTGTTTCTTTAATAGTATAATTACCCGCTTTTTTAATCCGGGCCTGCAATTCGCTTAGGTCAATAGGGTTATTCATAGTGAGTTCTGCGCTTTGCGGGTGCAAATGGACTTCAGCCACTTTTACATCTGGATGTTTTAGCAATGCGCTTTTTACACTGCTTACGCAGCCTCCACAGCTCATCCCGCTAATTTCATATGCCTTTTTCATGTTTTTATGTTCTTAATGTTTGTTTTTTGCGCTTTTTATTTCGCCCGAAGTATGTTGGCCTTCCTTATTCCGATGTTCTTCCTGCCCGCCATGATGCATGGGCATTAAAAGGTGGCAGCCAAACATGACAATAATGAAGATTAGCAGGGATAGGTTACTACTCAATCCCAGGACCGGCGCAAGGAAGATAAGCAGCAGGGGAACTGCACATCCTATAATCATCCAGATAATATGTTTATTCATTTTATCGGTTTTTTATTAAATTATGTCCCTCTTTACTTACGGTTCAAAACAAATGTTATTCGAAACACTTTTTGATACAGTAAAAATGTGAATAAAAAATACAAAACATTAATTAACAAAACAATGACAAATGCCATCCGCTTGTTAATCCTGTTCATTTTAGTTAACCAAAGATTTTACCTCCAGAAAAAATTAGTATTCTATAAAATATTCTCAGTAGCATGAGGAATGTGAATACCCAGCTAATATTATTCACACAATCCCATTTTAATAAAGATAATCAACGTATTACCCAGGCATTGTCATAATTTTGAAAATTATCTATACTATTTGGTCTAAGGAGTTTCTTTTGAAATTTTTCAGAGATTTATATTGGGATAACCTCATGCCTGTTTCGGCTTTGAATTGTCGGGATAAATAATTCACATTATTATAGTTGAGCGACTGACCAATCTCGGTGAAATTATATTGCCCGTCCTGAATAAGTTCTTTTACTTTTTCAATTTTTAACTTTATAAAATACTTCTCCACCGTTACTTTTTCGGTTGAGGAAAAGATCTTACTGATTTTTGAATAATCAGTCTGAAACCTTTGTGCTAAAAACTCCGATAACTTTCCTTCTTGCTCAAAAGGAAGATTCCTCAATAAGATAATCAATTCAATTTTCACTGCCTCAACCAATTTTTGATTTTCACTGCTAATGAGTATAAAACCATTGGATTGCAACACTTTTAGCAGGGAAATAATATCCGGTTTTCGATTTTTTGTTAGGAGAATCACCCTGCCTAATTCTACTTCCTGGACGCTTAAACCTTCCCCTTCCAACTCATTGCGAAGTATTTTGATACAACGGTCACAAACCATATTTTTTATGTAGAATTCTTGTGTCATGATTCGCTGATTTTCCGGATGCGTTTAGAATATTTAAAGGTGTTTAAAGTTACCTTTTCCTGGAAGCTTTATAATTTGCCTCCGATTCAAAATAATTAACCCGCCCGTCTTCACCGGACAATACAATATATGCTTCCGATTTATCTACTTGTTTTCCACTGAATGGATCGGTTCCTATTCTGGCACTTTCCTCCTGGTTCAATTTTCCTACACACATCTCGCAGCAACCGTAATAGGTTTTACCGTTTACAGGAACCGGCATTTGCAGTTTACCCATATAGGCATTGTTGACCATACATACCAATTCATTTGGAACATGATCTCCAACCTGGTAGTTTGCTCCCAGCTTTTTTGTGTTGACAATCTCCTCCTGAACTACTTCCTGAACTGCTTCCTTTTTCCCTTCGGAATTATTACATGAAACAAATGCCATGCTTACCAGGGCTATCCAAATTATGTTAATTGACTTTTTCATTTTTTATTGATTTTGGTGCCTGCCGATGGGTTGAATAAATTTTGGGGTTACCCAACCCATTTCCTGCAGGACTTCAACTAATTAATAATCTCTTTTACACTTCCACATTTCAACATTTTATCTCCGAAATATGGATTTTGGATCTCTTTTTCTGAGGATAACCAATAGGCTCCTCCGCCTAAAGCCATCGGACAAAAATCTTTATATATCATACCTGATTTTAAATTCCCCTCTACCAAAACAGCCATTTCATCACTCAAGGAAGAAAAAGCAATACGTTGTGATTTTAAATCTGCGGCACTTTCAATTTTTTTCACAGCCTTACCTGCAGCTTCAGAACCTTCCACTTTCTTAAGGGAATTGGAAAGCATTGCAGCTCCCTTTTTAACCTCATTGCTATTGGAACCAACTAAGGCGGTTTTTATATGAACATAATGTCCATAGGCATTAGCAAGATTATCGTCGCTAAATTCCGGTGCCATTTGCATCTCATCCATATTCATTCCACTCATATCCATTTTACTGTGGTCGTGGCCCATTTTCGCTGTTTCCTGGCTAAAACCAAGACTTACTACCATTAATAGCATTGCTGCTACACTCATTTTTAGATTTTTCATTTTTGTTGTTTTTAAAATTATTTATAAACTCTCTAACATTTTATTTATCCAATTTTCCAAAGCCTTTTTCTCATTTTCCGAAAGTTTTGCTTCCCTGTGCATCAAGGTATAAGAGGCAAGGGGCATTTCACCATCTTTTACCTGACTCAAAATTGACTTAAACTTGCTTTTCTGCTTTCTTTCAGAATAAGAACCAAATTCATTAAAATTCAATTCGGCCTTTGCTTCCTTTATATGGCTTTCCATGATCAGGCTTACAGGCTGAATCTTATTGTACCAGGGATAAATGGTATTATTGCTATGGCAATCATAGCAAGATGTTTTAAAGATCACTTCCACTTGTTCAGGAACATTATATGTCTCCATTAAATCTGTAGAAAGCACAATATCACTCTGGTTTCGGGTTGTGGGAATAAATTGAATTCCAACAAATGTGAGCAACAGGATAATTGCAATGATTTTTAAAACCTTCATTAATTATTTAATTTCTTCCTGAATCTCACCACATTTCATCATTTTACTGCCGAAATAAGGGTTTTTGATCTCCTTGGTTTCGCTTAGCCAGATTCCACCTTTACCCTCATTGTACATAGGGCAAAAGGTTTTATAAAGGACCCTGTCTGTACCGGTAATAGCTATCAAATCTTTGACATCATTGCTCAGCAACTCAAAATGCTCCCTTTGGTGATCCAATTTCCCGCTGTTTTCTGAAATATGTTCGGCATGCTCTCTGGCATCTTCAATAATATCAATTACCTCTTGTTTTTGTGCCCCGGCAATAGAGGATTGGTCAAATTTAGCAAGATCAGCTAACAAGGTTTTGCCGGCAGTTGCGGCGACTTCCGTATTGTCTGCAACCAAAGCATTTTTTAACTCTAAATAACTATTCAGGACTGCTGTGGCTTTTGAAGTTTTTTGATCCCGATTCATCATTTCATCGTTTTGCATTCCGTTTTGATCCATATCCATGTTCTCATCCCCATCGTGATTCATTTCATTCTGGTCCATTTCCATGTGTTCATCACTTTTTTTAGTGTCTTTACAAGACATTACTGTCAGGAGGGTTAATGCTATTGCAACCATTCCCATTGCTATTTTGAATTTTTTCATTTTAAAATTGTGTTTAGCTATTAAATTCCGTAAAATTTTGTGCTATTTATAAATATTATTCCTTTTTTCCCTGAAAATTCAGGTTGTAAGAGTTAATTCCATCCATCATATTTAATTGATAGCCGAACGTGTGGGTTTGCATTTCAAAACCACCAAAATGTTCATCACCATCCTGGTGTTCATCGCTAAGGTGATGGGTCCATTCTGTTTCACCATTTTGCATATCACCCATCATACCTCCGGTGGAGTGTCCCTGCCCAAGCATATGACCGTACATATTTTCAAAGTCATCCCCGTTAAGGCATACCAACACATTATCGTTGTTTTCATAGTGATTCAGCACAAATGTTGTATCCATACTATCGCTATATAAATGCACCTCTATTAGTTCATTCCCAGATTTTCTTATTT
>JAENXB010000362.1 GCA_016649785.1 Flavobacteriaceae bacterium | reverse complement strand
TTTGAAACAGACTTATTTTCTCAATAAAAAAGAATTGAATCAATAAAACCGGCACCTAACAAAGGAAATTTAGATTTTTGCTAAAACTTTCGGATAGCTGTGATAAAATTGATTTGAATACAGCTACAGCCGAAGATTTGATGATGATAAACGGTATTGGGGGAATGCTCTCCGGAAGGATCGTGAATTACAGGAATAAAATTGGAGGCTTTGTTGCCGATCTTCAGCTTAAAGATATATATGGATTGAATTATGAACTGAGAGAGAAAATTCAATCTTATTATACGGTAAAATCTCCACCGGAGATCAAAATCTTCAGTATAAACCAAGCGAGCGTTATAGAGCTTAGCGGCATACCTTATATTAATTATGAATTGGCGCGGGAAATTATCAATTACAGGTTGTTGCACGAAAAGATTGGCAGTTTTGAAGAATTGGCAAAAATTAAGGAGTTTCCTTCAGAAAAAATAGATAGGATTGCATTATATTTGTCCGTAGAATAGGGATTTAAAGGATTGGTGAAAATTCTTGCGGATTTGGCATTTCACCGGTTTAGTTTTTTAAACAGAAGTTGAAAAACACATGGTTGAAATATATTAAAGTAGTCCTTTAAAAAATTCTCTAAAATTCCAATAAAAACATTTTAGATTTTACTTAATGAGCGATATGTATTTTACAGAAGAACATCAACTTTTCAGAAAAAGTTTTCAGGATTTTTTACAAAAAGAGGTTGTGCCCCATATAGATAAATGGGAAAAAACAGGAACCATAGAGCGCTTTATTTGGAAGAAATTTGGTGATATGGGATATTTTGGTTTGATCTATCCTGAAAAATTTGGCGGATTAAACCTCGATTTGTTCTATACAGTTATTTTCCTTGAAGAACTACAAAAAATAAATTCCGGTGGTTTTGCTGCCGCAATGTGGGCGCATTCTTATTTAGCAATGACCCACTTAAATGTTGAAGGAAATGATGAGATAAAACAGAAATATTTGGCGCCCAGTATTTCAGGAGAAAAAATAGGTTGTTTGTGTATTACCGAGCCTTCTGGGGGGTCGGATGTGGCAGGAATGAAGAGTACTGCAGTTAAAAAAGGCGATAAATATATTTTAAATGGGTCAAAGACCTTTATAACCAATGGTATTTATTCGGATTACCTGGTAATCGCTGCCAAAACAGCTCCTGAAAAAGGCAATAAAGGCATGAGTATATTTGTGGTAGACAGGGATACTCCCGGTATTTCTGCCACAAAATTGAATAAACTGGGCTGGAGGGCTTCTGATACCGCAGAGATCGCTTTTGACAATGTAGAGATCCCAGTACAAAATTTGATGGGGGAGGAAAACGCGGGCTTTTCATATATCATGCAACACTTCGCATTGGAGCGTTTGATTATGGGCGTTAATGCACATGCACGGGCTGAATTTGCTTTAGAATACACAATCAATTACATGTCGGAAAGGGTTGCATTTGGAAAAACACTCGATAAATTTCAGGCATTAAGACATTCTATTGCCGATATGGCCAGTGAGATGGAAATGTGCAAGGAATTCAATTACACCATCGTTAAACGAATGATCAATGGGGTATATGTTGTAAAAGAAGCAAGCATGGCAAAACTTTTATCTACCAAAATGGCAGATGAGGTAATCAATAAATGTTTACAGTTTTTAGGGGGATATGGGTATATGGAAGATTACCC
>JAENXB010000170.1 GCA_016649785.1 Flavobacteriaceae bacterium | reverse complement strand
GTATTGATAATGACCGTTCAATACTGGTACTTTGTAAAATTTAGCCATCCCCTGAAAATTATGAAACAATCCTTGGCCATAGCAAAAAAATGAGAAAGCAAATCAGGAGCAATTACTCCTATTGTTTTGGTCCTTTTTGACTTTAAGTTTTGAGCTGATTTATTGGGAGTGTAATTATATAGTAGCGCAATATTTTGCACTTTGGTCTTGGTTGATTCGCTTATTTCCGGACTGTTGTTTAATGCCTTGGAAACTGTTGAGACCGCAAGGTTCAATATTTTGGAAAGGTCTTTTAAGGTACATTTTTTTTTCATAATTAACAATTTGAATAATGAATATCTGACTGATGCGAAATGGTTTCATTAGTTTCTTTAAGGTCAAATTTTCTATTACAATCATTTGTAGTTCTTGTGAAACATTATAAAACTCGGTGGAAAATAACTCCAACTCCTGAAAGAATTTGGATGCTCTTTTTTAGAATTATTGTAACTTTAAAACTTCTTAAAGAAGCTAATCTAATGGGTGATTTTGAATTTTGCTAAAGCTTCTTTTAATCAAAAATATTCTATCATCTTAAAATTCAAAATTAAAGCCTTTTTTGGTCAGTTTTTTATAGATTTCATGGTCAAATCTATATAGTTTTGCAGCTCTATGTGAAACTTCTGTTTGTTTTTCATTTAAATCTTTGAGTAATTTCATTTTCAATATTTTTCTTCTGAAATTAGGTTTATCCATTCCGACATTCAATATTTCCTCATACAGTTGCATAAGTTGAAGCAGCGTAAATTTTTCGGGCAGAAGATTAAACCCAATTGGGGCCTGTCTGATTTTTTTGCGAAGGTTTTCAAGGCTATAATTCAGAATCTTATTATGGTCATAAATTAGATCCGGGATTTCTTTGATCTTATGCCATTTTGCTTCAGAAGCAGTAAAACCTGCTTTTATATTGTAATCTTCCTTTTTGATCAACGCATAATAGCCAATAGTAATTACCCTGCCAAGTGGGAACCGGTTTGGATCCCCAAATGCTTTTAACTGCTCCAGATAAATACTTTTTAAACTGGTGAGCTCCTTTAACAGTCTTTGGGCTGCACAATCTATGTCCTCATTATTTAAGATCCATCCTCCGGGAAGGCCCCATTTTCCTTTACTTATGCCTTCGGCATGTTTAACCAGTAAAACCTCAAGACTACCATTTTCGAAACCAAATATTACACAATCTATTGTAATGGATTTCATGACCTCGGTTTCAATCAATTCCCCCGATTCCTTATCGACCAGTTGCTTCTTCATTGTAACATTTTTTTTACGGATAAAGGTAATTCATTAGAATATCTTTATTCTGTACAATTCCTATTCATTGATAATTAACACTTAATCATTGCAAATATAGAAAAAAATATCTATACTTGTAGTCAAATTAACCATGAGTGTCTACCTCAATGAGAACTTTCAGCAAAAAAAACATTATTTTAATTACGGTAGTTGCAAGTTTAGGAGGATTGCTCTTTGGTTATGATACCGCAGTAATTTCGGGAGCAGTTGGCGCTCTCGAAAATTATTTTATAACAAAACTGGAAAATGATCCAAAACTGGCCGTTGCTGCGATTTTTCAGTTTAAAATAATTATAAGTCTTTGTATAATATCAATAGGTTTGTTGTTTGGCTCTTTTATTTTAAAATTCTTCAAAAAAAGTACTGCTTATTCGATTATTGCAATTATTTTATTGTTGGGTGGAGCACTATTTTATTTCCAGTTTTTAACTCTACCGGGTGAATTAACCGAAAATTTAAAAAACTCAATTTTAGGTTTTATCGTAAGTAGTGCCTTGGTAGGTTGTATAATTGGGGCATCCTTGGGAGATAGAACAGCAAATTCAATAGGGAGGAGGAACGGCTTGATATTGGCAGCATTATTATTCATGCTTTCTGCCATTGGCTCTGCATATCCGGACATGATGAATATTTTTCTTGGGGACTCTTTATCATCATTTATTGTTTATAGAATTATTGGAGGAATAGGAGTGGGACTGGCAAGTATGCTAGCGCCATTGTACATTGCGGAAATGGCTCCTGCTAATATAAGGGGAAAACTGGTTTCATTTTATCAACTGGCTATTGTATCCGGTATGATGATAGTATATTTCGTCAATTATTTCATAGTACAGGGTCAAACCCAGGTATGGATAAACCAAACAGGTTGGCGCCAAATGTTTCTTTCAGAAAGTATTCCGGCTTTTGTGTTTTTCACCTTCTTGTTATTCGTCCCTAAAACTCCACGGTTTTTGGTGATGAAAGGAAAAGATGTAGAGGCAATGCATGTTCTGAATAAACTGAATCCGCCGGAAAACGCTATTGATATTTTAAAAGACATCAAGGCTTCCTTCACAATTAAAAAAGCACACTGGCTATTTTTTGGTTGGGGTGTTGTCATTATAGGATTATTGCTTTCAGTTTTTCAACAATTTGTAGGAATTAATGTGGTGCTGTATTATGCTCCTGAAATCTTTAGGGGAATGGGAATGAAGACGGATGCTTCCCTTTTGCAAACAATTATTGTGGGAGCTATAAATATGATCTTTACAGTTGTCGCTATTTTTACCGTTGATAAATTTGGGCGTAAAAAGTTGATGATGATAGGTAGTGGTTTCATGGCAGTAAGTATGATTGGCCTTGGGTTTGCATTATTTTCAGGAAGTACCGGTTTACTGGCATTACTGCTTATGCTCCTTTATATTGCGGCTTTTGCGATGTCCTGGGGGCCTGTTACCTGGGTGCTGCTTTCTGAAATTTTTCCTAATTCCATTAAAGGAGTTATGGCCGTGGCTGTAGCAATTCAATGGTTGGCAAATTTACTGGTATCCTGGACCTTCCCTATGATGAATAATAATACAGGTTTGGTAGAAATGTTTAATCACGGGTTTCCTTATTGGATTTATGGAGGAATGGCAGTTCTTTCCGGACTGTTCATCTGGAAATTTGTTCCTGAAACAAAGGGAAAAACCCTTGAGGAAATGGAAAACCTATGGAGATCCACAAAGAAAATCAAAGTAAAAATTTAATTATATGTATTTTTTAGGAATAGATTTAGGTAGTTCTTCTATAAAACTTTCGGTTTTATATGCGGAAAAAGGTTTAAGTATAGGTTCTGTCAAAGTGCCGGAAAATGAAATGGAAATTGTTGCCTTAAAATTTGGATGGGCAGAACAGGATCCTAATATGTGGTGGGAGTATGTGAAACAGGGGATTCATCTTTTAAAGAAAAAGAATCATATCGATTTAAAAAAAATCAAGGGCATTGGCATTGCATATCAAATGCATGGCCTGGTGCTTACAGATGACAAATTAAATCCTGTACGACCATCAATAATCTGGTGTGACAGCAGGGCTGTAAGTATAGGGGAAGATGCATATAAGGGAATTGGCCCTGAAATCTGTCAGAATAAAATTTTAGGAAGCCCGGGTAATTTTACCGTTTCTAAATTAAAATGGGTTAAGGAAAATGAACCTGAAACTTTCAAGAAGGCTTCTTTTATGATGCTTCCTGGAGATTTTATTGCTGCAAAGTTTTCCGGAATTGCACAAATAAGTACCTCAGGATTATCTGAAGCCGCATTGTGGGATTTTTCTAATGGAGCCTTGGCAACACAGGTTTTAAATCAAATGGGACTTTCACAGGATCTTATTCCTGAAATTGTTCCAAATTTTGGAGATCAGGCTACGGTTGCTCCAGAAGTAGCAAAGGAGTTGGGACTGGATTCTGGAGTTAAAATTACATATCGTTCCGGTGATCAACCAAACAATGCTTTTTCCTTAAATGTTTTAAAACCAGGGGAAATTGCAACTACGGCAGGTACCTCTGCTGTAATGTATGCTGTTAGCAATCAAAATACAAACGATGCGCAAAACAGGATAAACACTTTTTTACATGTTAATAATACTGAAGTAGAGAAAAGTAATGGTGTTATGCTCTGCATAAATGGTTCAGGAATAACATACCAATGGCTGCGTAAAATTATTTCCCTGGGCCGTACAGATCTCATTTCTTATGAGAAGCTAAATGCTGAAGCAGCAAAAGTGGCTCCCGGTTGTGAAGATCTCAGATTTTATCCGTTTGGAAATGGTGTTGAACGAATCTTCAACAATAAAAACGTGAATTCCGGAATAGAAAACCTCAACTTTAATATCCACAAGCCAGCACATCTTATTCGATCTGCCTGTGAAGGGATTGTATTTGCCATGAATTACGGCTTTGAGGTTATGAAGTCTGTTGGTGCCTCGGGCGAGGTAGTGAGAGCAGGAAAGGACAACCTTTTTTTAAGTCCTGTTTTTAGGGAAATTTTTACAAATACGACACAAACCACCTTAGAGCTTTACAATACTTCCGGATCTGAAGGTGCCGCAAGGGGAGCAGCATACGGATACGGATTTTATTCCCAATTTGATGAAGCCTTTGAAAGCCTGAAATGTTTGGAAAGAATTGAACCTGATAATTCCCTCTCTTCTCAATATCAGGAAATTTATGCAAAATGGAAAGAAAATATTAAAATAGAAGAGTGATTATTAGAGCATACGTAGGCCTTGCTCCTGAAACAGGGAAGATTTATGCGAATTACATATAAATAATAAATAATTAAAATTTAAAAATTTCATTTATGGAAACTAAAACATTTTTTAAAAACATCGGTACGATAAAATATGAGGGAAAAGAGAGTAAAAATCCTTTAGCCTACAAGTGGTATGATGAAAGTAAGGTTGTGGGCGGGAAAACCCTTAAAGAGCATTTGCGTTTTGCGATGGCTTATTGGCATACCTTGAATAATAAGGGTGGAGATCCATTTGGAGCTCCTACCGAAACTTTTGAATGGGATAAAAAGAATGATGTGATTAGTCGGGCAAAAGATAAAATGGATGCCGCTTTTGAGTTTATGGAGAAGTTGGGGTTGCCTTATTATTGCTTCCACGATGTAGATGTTGTAGATGATAGCCCCTCACTTTCAGAATTTGAGAGGAGGATTGAAACTATGGTAGATTATACCAAACAAAAACAGGAGGATTCCGGTATCAAACTTTTATGGGGAACTTCCAATTTATTCAGTGATCCCCGTTATATGAACGGAGCTTCAACCAATCCAAATTTTGAAGTAGTGGCCCGTGCAAGTGCACAGGCCAAAATTGCCATAGATGCAACCATCGCTTTAGGTGGAGAAAATTATGTGTTCTGGGGAGGCCGTGAAGGGTACATGAGTTTGTTGAATACAGATATGAAACGTGAACTGGATCATTTGGGACAGTTTTTAACTAATTGCAAGGATTACGCTCGTAAACAAGGATTTAAAGGGACCTTTCTTATTGAACCTAAACCTATGGAACCTACAAAGCACCAATACGATTTTGATGCCGCGACTTCCCTTAATTTCATAAATAAATATGGGCTGGAAAAAGATTTTAAACTTAACATTGAAGTGAATCATGCAACCTTGGCCGGGCATACTTTTCAACATGAACTGCAGGTAGCTCTTGATGCCGGTATGTTGGGAAGCATTGATGCCAATCGCGGGGATTATCAAAATGGTTGGGATACAGATCAATTCCCTATAAATATATATGAAATTACCCAGGCCATGTTGGTTATTTTAGAAGGCGGTGGAATTAAAGGTGGGGGAATTAATTTTGACGCTAAAGTCAGAAGAAATTCAACAGATTTGGATGATAAATTTATAGCGCATATCGCTGGAATGGATGCTTTTGCACGTGGCTTAATTTCTGCTGATCATATCCTTAAAAACACTGACTATAAGAAATTGAGAAATGAGCGCTATTCATCTTTTGATTATGGTACTGGAGCAAAATTTGAAAAAGGAGAACTGACTTTAGAAGAAATAAGTAAAATTGCCCGGGCAAATGGGGAACCAAAACAGATAAGCGGGAAACAGGAATTGTTTGAACAAATTATTTCGAATTCTTATTAGGATACAGCTTTTATTTTATTAATTAAACATTAAGATGTCCCACAGGTTGGTTGAAGGAGAATACTACACAAGGTGCTGTAAATATTAATCTGTTTTAAAGATCATTATGAAAAAGTTAGAACTCTGTGGGATCTGAATTTGGATATTTTAAAACCCTGAGGGCTGTCTTAATTAAGGTCAATATACCCGGTTTAAGGATGTTGTGGTAAAATAAAGGGGTGCTTAAGCCTGTGGAATTCATTTTATTGTGTTCAAAAACTATCAAAAAATTTATGCTGGGCTACGAATTATTCGCGATCCCTATGTGGGATAACACCGCGAAACAGGCTGCTGAAAACATTCGGCACTAGTTAGTTATTCAATCTAATCTGGTCTAGGGAAATTTCAAGGTTTTTTAAAAAGCTACTCAGCCTTTTCATCCTTTTTATGATGTGATTTTCGTGCT
>JAENXB010000372.1 GCA_016649785.1 Flavobacteriaceae bacterium | reverse complement strand
TTGCATTCCTCCTACTGTTTGATCATTCAAACATATATGCGTAATTTCAAAATTTGGATGAGCCTCCGTTTCTTCTTTATTTACTGAAAACCCGTGATTTTGGGAAGTGATTTCCCCTTTCCCGGTTTTTAAATTTTTTACCGGATGATTTATCCCGCGATGTCCATGGTGCATTTTATAAGTCGAAATTCCGTTGGCAAGGGCGATAACCTGGTGACCCAGACAAATCCCAAACAAAGGATGGTTTTTCTCTAAAATTCTTTTGGTTAAATTGATGGCGCTTTCCAAAGGTTGGGGATCTCCCGGGCCGTTGGAAAGGAAATATCCATCGGGATTCCAACTACTCATTTCTTCATAAGTGGCATTATAAGGAAAGACTTTTACAAAAGCATCCCTTTCGGCAAAATTCCTGAGAATATTCTTTTTAATCCCTATATCCAGTGCTGCAATTTTATAAGTTGAATCTTCGCTTCCAAAAAAATATGGTTCCTTTGTGGAAACTTTTGAAGCAAGTTCCAATCCATTCATATCCGGCACTTCGAGCAATTCTGCCTTTAAAGCATCAATTTCATCTACCTTGGTAGAAATAATTGCATTCATAGCACCATTTTCACGAATATATGCTACCAAAGCTCTGGTATCTACATCTGAAATTGCAAAAATCCCGTTGTCATCAAGAAATTTTAAAAGAGAACCATCGGCACCCGTCCTGGAATAGTTGTAACTGAAATTTTTACAAATGAGTCCTGAAATTTTAGGTTTATCCGATTCGTTTTCTTCATCCCTAACTCCATAATTTCCAATATGGGCATTGGTGGTAACCATAAGCTGTCCATAATAGCTGGGATCTGTAAAAATTTCCTGATAACCGGTCATTCCGGTATTAAAACAAACCTCTCCTACTGCACTTCCATCTTTATCACCTACAGATTTTCCATGAAAAATGGTTCCGTCTGCAAGGAGAATGATAGCTCTTTTTCTCAACTGATATTTCATATGTAGATTATTATTGCTTTTCATTGGTCATATGTAATTTGCATATCTTCATCGGTGTTTGAATCGTGTTTCCGTTATGCTCATTTCATATGTAGATTCTTATTGTTTTTATTGGTCTCCTGATAACTATCGGGGTTAAGTCGCAAATCCCTGCCGTTGGTTCATTATTACTGGAATAAAATTCCCGTTATGCTCATTTCATAACTTGTTTTTACCCGGGTAATATCAAAATTTCGACAAAAATAATTAAATGATCTATATAATTAAAGAAAGTATTAAAATTTATATGCTTTTTTTCATTTCATAAAAAACAATTCATCTTCATCAGAAAGTTCGTTATGGAAAAATAATTTTTTAATTGACATAAAAAAAGGGATAAACCTTGATGGCCATCCCTCTTTTAAATTATAATTGAAAAAAAGTCATTATTATTCTTCCTTTTTATCTTCTTTTTTTGCTGCTTTTTTAACTTCCTTTACAACTTCTTTATCACCTGTTTTAGGCTCGGTAGTTTTCTTTTCAGCTTTTACTGCGGCATCTTCAG
>JAENXB010000296.1 GCA_016649785.1 Flavobacteriaceae bacterium | reverse complement strand
CGATGAATGGTTTGGATGCGTTGGTTTTTACCGCCGGAATTGGTGAAAACAGCAGTACAATCAGAAAAATGGTTTGTGAGGAAATGCAGTTCCTGGGAATAGAATTAGATCAGCTTAAAAATGATGCCCGCTCTAAAGAAAACAGAATTATAAGTACCGAAAAATCAAAAGTAACAGTACTTGTGATCCCTACAAATGAAGAACTGGAAATAGCAAAACAAACCTACGCGCTTCAGGATTAAGGATTCCGAATTCAAAATTCAGGATTCAGTATTGACGTAAGAAAAATTTTGAACTTTGAACTTTGAATCTTCTAACTTAATTCAGATAAATAAAAATGTTTCCCCTGTTTTAACCTTTTTTGCGAAACTGGCTATGCTATTCTCGTTCAGTTCTTTAAATAATTGTTTTTTTAAAGGCTGAATGGAATAATGTACAGGGCAGGGTTTTTCGCTGCTGCACTTCTTTAACCCCAAAACACAATCTTCAAAATTTTCAAGTCCGTCAATGTGTTTGACAATTTCAATAAGATTGAGATTTAAATTATCCCTGGTCATATAAAACCCTCCTCCCGGTCCTTTTGAAGATGATATCACATTTTTTTTCGACAAAACCTGAAGCAGTTTGGAAAGAAAGGGAGACGGAATACTAATAGTTTCTGCAATCTCCCTCGCGCTTATTTTTTTTGATTCATCAGAATGAACTGCTAAATACAGAACAGCATTTATTGCATACTTACTTGAATTTGACAGCATATACATTTTTTTAGAATTCAAATTTAATACTAATATCTCTTTTATTAGTCATTTTGAAAGTTATAAAATATTTAAATACCTTTTTATCTTTTATTGTGAAACTTTTACTAATTTTGTCGTAAATTAATTCTGTATCTTTAAAAAAAACAAATCATGAAATTAACAATCAAATTTATTTCAATTTTATCTCTTCTAATAGCATTTAGCTGTGGGGAAAAAGAAAAAAAAGAAAGTTATTCTTTAGAAAACGGGAATGCCGTGGAAGAGACAAAAAAAGCTGAACCGGTCTCAAGTGTTAAAGCATCAGAAAGAATAGATTTAACCAATAAAGGAGTTGGTCCCGTAAAATCACTTACCCTACCGGCAGAAATAGACCCAGCCCTGGTTTTACAAGGCCAGGATATCTATAATAAAATGTGTACTGCTTGTCACAAACCAAATGAAAAATTTATTGGACCTCCACCTGCTGGAGTTCTTGAAAGAAGGACCCCTGAATGGGTAATGAACATGATCCTTAACCCTGAGGTAATGATAGTTCAGGACCCTTTGGCAAAAGATCTTCTTATGGAGTTTAACGGCGCGCCTATGGCCAATCAAAATCTTACCGAAGACCAGGCAAGAGCGATTTTGGAATATTTTAGGACTTTGAAATAAATAAATAGTAACTTACTGACAATTTACTAACCAATGCCTGTAAATTCCGGATTTTATGATGGTTTTAATTGGCTAAAATTTGAAATCGATGAAAACACTTAAAACAATTCTGTTAATTCCTTTGGTTCTTCTTGCCCTTTCAGGTTGCAAAAATGACTCCCAAAAGGAAAAAGATGAAACCACTCCTGTTTCTCAAAAATCAGTTGAAAAATCAGGGGATCCAGAAAAACAAGGCCAGGCATTTATAAAAGATGACGGATCCAGGCCAACTGTTCTTCAAATCGCCATGGGTTCCCCGGATCATACTACATTGGTAGCGGCAGTACAAGCTGCCGGATTGGAAAATTCTTTGTCAAATGCAGGACCTTTAATGGTGTTTGCTCCTACCAACGAAGCTTTTGCCGCACTTCCTGCCGGTACCGTTGAAAATTTGCTGAAACCTGAAAACAAGGATAAACTGGCGTACATATTAAAACATCATGTAACCCCCGGCAATTACGATTATGAATTTTTAAAAAAATTCAAAAAACTTGGCCAGGCCAGTAACGAGAGTATTAGTGTAGAAGTTATTGATGGGGAAGTTTATGTGGGAGGGGCAAAAATTATTGCCAGTATTCCTGCAGGAAACGGGATAGTACATGTTGTTGATAAAGTTATTCTTCCGGCAAATTAAGTTAGAAACCAACCTTTAAATAATAGAAACATGAAAAAAATAGTTAACATTTTAGTAACTCTGCTATTTGCTCTTGGGCTATTTAGTTGTGATAAGGGCAAGTCTGATGGAGACAAAGGAGCTCTTGCCTCCAACGCTGCAGAAAAAGTATATGTCGCCCCCGGGCAACACGATGAGTTTTATGCGTTTTTATCTGGCGGATTTAGCGGTCAGATGTCTGTGTATGGGCTTCCATCCGGAAGGCTTTTTAAAGTGATCGATGTTTTCTCACAGGATCCTCAGGAATCCTATGGATATAGTGAGGAGACCAGGCCTATGCTTAACACTTCCTTCGGATTTGTTCCATGGGATGATGCCCATCACCCGGACATCTCACAAACTAAAGGAGTACTTGATGGACGTTGGATATTTATCAATGCCAACAACACCCCACGTATTGCAAGAATTGATTTGACTACTTTCGAAACTGCTGAAATCCTTGAAATACCAAATAGTGCAGGGAATCACAGTTCTCCATTTGTTACTGAGAACACAGAATACGTTGTGGCAGGTACACGTTTTTCTGTTCCAATCCCACAAAGGGATATGTCCATCAAAGATTATAAGGGAAAATTTAAAGGCGCTTTGTCCTTTGTAAGTGTAGATCCCGAAAATGGAGGAATGGAATTGGCATTTCAAATATTAATGCCCGGTTTTGATTATGACCTTGCACAT
>JAENXB010000029.1 GCA_016649785.1 Flavobacteriaceae bacterium | reverse complement strand
TCTACACCAAAACTCAATGCGAGTTCAATGCTTTCCAGCGTATTCTCTGCCAGATGGCCTTTCGCCCCACGGTGACCAATTTTTTGAATAGTTCCCATAATGCAAAGGTATTTAAATAGCCGGAAACCCGGAATTTTTAATTTTCAGGTTTTACACTTCTTCAATAAAAGGGAACTTTATTCTTTTTTTTAGCCACGAATGCACGAATGTAAAAATACTTTCAGGGCCCCGAGCAATCTAATATTCGTGCATTCGTGGTTAATTTTTGAGATTATCATTTCTTAACTAAATAGCTACATAATTGTCACTAACTTAATAACTAATTCTTTTAAAGTAATAATTTCCTATAAATCCAGTTTAAGTAGTGCTTTCCCCGCTTTTGAAAATTTTTAATTAAGTCCGGAGAAAAAATCGGGATTTATGGGAATGTCTGTATTTAAATTTAAAATCTAAGCTATGTATCAACCCAAAAAATACCTGAAAGAGGATCCTGAATATATTTTCAATTTTATAAAGCAGCACCCGTTTGCGACTTTTATTTTAAACGGAAACCGCATTTTGGCCACTCACATTCCTGTTTTAACTGAAGGTACTGCCGAGAAATTCAGCTTGTATTCACATATCGCCAATCACAATGAGCAACTTCAGTTTTTGAAAGATGGGACCGAAGCTCTATTGATCTTTCAGGGAGCCCATGGGTATATTTCCTCTTCCTGGTACCGGGAGAAAGATATCAGCACCTGGGATTATTCCGCGGTTCACGTAAATGTGAGGTTGAAAATACAAACCAGGGAAGAACTGGAAAATTCCCTTCAAAAGTTAGTCGGACATTTTGAAGCGCCTCAGAAAGATCCGCTTTTTTATAATGATATTCCCAAACAAATGTTGAAGGAACACCTTTCGCTGATCACCGGGTTTTGGTGCGAGCCTTTTAAAATTGAAGCTGTAGCAAAATTGCATCAGGGAGCACACAAGGAGGATATAATTTCAGTGACAAAAAATCTGGAAGCCCTGGAAGATCCTTTGGCTTCAGAATTGAGCAAAAATATCAAAACAGAAATTTTCGAAAAGTCTATAAAAAAAGAATAAGTGTTTGATTCAGAGTAAAATAAAGATTAAATTTAATAGGGAAATAAACAAATCGGTCAATTTAAAAATTATTTGAAGACCTGTTGAAATTTGAATGTATTTCAGTAAAAAAAAGTGTTATGCCAGAATTGCCAGAGGTTGAAGTTTTTAGACAAATTTTTAATTCCTCTGCTTTAAATCAAAAGGTAGCGAAGGTTGATGTGTTGGATGATGGGATCCTTGAAAATATAAGTTCGCGGGCTTTTGAAATCAGGATGAAAAATGCGACTTTTCAGGCAACTCACAGACACGGGAAGTATTTGTTTGTCGAACTGGATACGGAGGAAACCCTGATGATCCACTTCGGGATGACCGGGTATTTAGAGTATTATAAAGACGGGGAGGAAGAACCCGAATATTCCAGGATCGTTTTTAATTTGAACAACGGCTACAATCTCTATTATGTTTGTCCCCGAAAATTGGGAAGAGTGAGCCTTGTTGAAGATGAAGCCGATTTCATAGAAGAAAACAAACTTGGTCCCGATACCTATTCTGATGAATTTAAATGGGAAGATTTCAGGGAGATCATGAAGGGAAAACGGGGGAGCATTAAAACGACTCTTATGAATCAACAACTTCTGGCCGGGATCGGGAATGTTTATTCAGACGAAATTCTTTTTCATTCCAACATTTACCCTTTTACCGAGGTAAACGAGTTAAATGAAGAGGAATTAAGAACCATTTTCGAAAAAATGAAGATGGTTTTTGAACAGGCAATTAAAGCTGAAGTTAAAGAAGAGAAATTTCCAAAGAATTTTCTTCTGTTAAAAAGAAGTGAGGGCGAAGAATGCCCAATTTGTGGAGGCATGATCAAACGCGAAAAATATTCGGGAAGATCTTCTTACTACTGTGAAGCGCATCAAAAGAAAAAATAGAAAGTAAAAAAACCAATTTAAAAACCACCTGCAGCAGGTGAAAAAAACATGAAACGCTTATACAGGTTTCTGACAATAACTGCCTGGATTGGTTTGCTGGCAATTGCCTTTATTTCCTTTGGCAACCGGGAAAATAGTCCTGAAACCGGAGCAAGTTTAAATTTCCGCGAAAATCTAAATGACTTCCCCAAAAAAGCTGCCACGGAAGCTAAAGTTTATTCAATAGATAAAAATGAGAGCGAGTTGACCGTAAGGCTTTACAAAAAAGGAATTTTTTCCGGATTTGCGCATGATCATATCGTTATCGCCCGGGAATTTTCCGGTTCGGTCGAATTTGATGAGGTTGATCCAACTGAGTTTAAAATATCGGTTGAGGTCCCTGCAAATTCAATTGCTTCCGATCTTCCGGAAATCCGAAGAAAATACGGGCTGGAAGTGCTTTCCCAGAAAGACTGGATAGAGATTAACAAAACCATGAGAAGCAGCAGGCAATTGGATATTGAAAAGTATCCAATTGTAAGATTCAGTTCCGACAGCTTTAAAAGAATTGAAGGAGAGAGCTTTGAAATTACAGGTGAATTTTCACTTCATGGCGGAACAAAATTAATTGCAGTTCCGGTGACAATTTCAGTTGAAAATGGAATTCTGAAGTTGCAAGGCGAGTTTTCTTTTCTGCAAAGCGATATAACATTAAACCCTTCAGCGGTGCCCTGGGGACTGTTAGAAATAAAGATGAAGCATTGTTGAAATTTGATATTTCCGCTTCAGATAAAAACGAGAAATAAATTACCGGATTTCCCCCTTTTGTGTTTTACATTGAAAAATTGACAACTTTTTCTAAATAACCAGCAAAATGGAAAACCAGGAATTCTTAAAAGAGTATCATAAAAAAAGAAATTTTGATGTCTCATCTGAACCTTTCGGGAAGAGCAAAAATAAAAAGGATAAGGAGATCTTCGTACTTCAAAAACATCAGGCAAGCCAACTTCATTACGATTTCAGGCTGGCGGTAGATGGCGTTTTAAAAAGTTGGGCAGTTCCCAAGGGGCCGTCCACAGATCCCGATGAGAAAAGACTCGCAATTCCCACAGAGGATCATCCTATGGAATATGCCAACTTTGAAGGTGGCATTCCCGAAGGCCAATACGGCGGTGGAACGGTGATGTTATGGGATGCCGGGACATATAAGAATACAAGGAAAGATGACAATGGTAAACTGATCCCTATGAAAGATCAAATTGAAAGCGGGCATATCACATTTGAGCTCGAGGGCAAGAAACTTAAGGGAGGTTTCTCTTTGATCCGGTTTCAAAAAGGAAAGGGCGAAAAATGGCTCTTAAAAAAGGTGGATGATGAGGAAGCGGATGCAAGAAAAAATCTCACGGGTACAGAGCATAAATCGGTTTTAACCGGCAGGACCATGGATCAGATAAAAAAAGATTCAGAGAAAAATGAATGATCTACTGAAAAAATTAAACGACCGGGAAAAAGAGAAGCTCAAGAAAAAAGAGCAACCGGAATGGACAGATACCAATAAACTCCGTCATCCCCGATATTTGTGATTAAGGCGCAGTAAAAAGCCAGGGGAGGTGATAAGAGAAAATTGAGGGAAATTATGGAAGAGAAAGAAAAAATGAAATTCGGAAAGTATTCTGTTGAAATAAGTAACCGGAATAAAGTATTCTTTTCCAATTCTAAATATACCAAAGGGGATCTCATAGATTATTATGAAAAAATTTCTGATATAATGATTCCATATATGAAAGATCGCCCGATTTCCATGTTGCGATTTCCAAATGGGATCAATGACAAGCAATTTTATCAGAAAGATACGCCTGATTATTTCCCTGATTGGATCGAAGTAAAACAAGTAAAAAAAAGATGGGGGTACCACAAATTATGTGACCTGTAATAATACCGCCACGCTGGTATATCTGGCAAACCAGGCTTGTATAACGCCGTATATCTGGTTGAGCAAAAAAGACAAGCTGGATTATCCCGATAGAATGATCTTTGATCTTGATCCTTCCGATAATGATTTTTCAAAGGTGAAATCGGTGGCAGAAAAATTAAAAAAATTTCTGGAGAAGGATCTGGATTTACCCGTTTATTTGATGACAACCGGTTCCAGGGGCCTGCATGTAGTTATTCCATTAGAACGAAGCAGTAATTTTGACGAGCTAAGGGATTTTGCCCAAAAAAGCGCGAAATATCTTGAAGCTGAAAATCCTGACGAAATTACAACTGCCACCCAAATAAATAAACGCGGGAATAAACTGTATATAGATACCGCGAGAAACGGATTTGGGCAAACCAGTGTAACGCCCTATGCAGTCCGACCAATAGAAGGCGCTCCGGTGGCAACTTCCATAGATTGGGAGGAGCTTGAAAACTCTGTCTTGACACCACAAACCTACAATATCAAAAATATTTTTTTAAGTCTTGGACAAAAATCAGATCCCTGGAGAGATATTAACAGGCATTTGGCCTCCATAACTTCAGCCAGGAAAAAATTAGCTAAAATTATTAAGTGTAACAATTTTACAGTTTTTAACCACTAAGCATTTCTGCCGCAATTTAGCTATCAACTTTTTTAGTTTGTTTATTGCGGAAACGGATATTTAACATTTCAATGGACAAGGAGAAGAACACCGCAAAATAGATATAGCCTTTTGGCACATGATAGTGCAGGCCATCCATCACCAACATAAATCCGATAAGGATCAAAAATGAAAGCGCCAGGATTTGAATCGTTGGATATTTATTTACAAAATCGCCAACAGCTTTCGCGAAGATCATCATAACAACAATGGAAACTATTACTGCAATAATCATCAACATCACTTGATCTGTAAGACCTACGGCCGTAAGAATAGAATCAAAAGAAAAAATAATATCCAACAACACAATTTGTAAAATAGCATAGCCAAAGGAACTTACATTTTTGGTGATTTGTTCATGTTCATCTCCTTCGACCTTTTGATGTATTTCCAATATAGATTTTATAAGCAAAAAGATACCTCCCGCAGCCAGGATAATATCACGCCAGCTCAAATTAAAATCGGCAACTGTTAAAACCGGAGTGGTAAGGCCTATAAGCCAGGTAATGCTCAATAATAGTAAAATTCGCACTATTAAAGCCAATGAAAGTCCCAGAAATCGGGCTGATTTTTGTTGTTTTTGAGGTAGTTTACTCGCAACAATGGAAATAAATATGATATTGTCTATTCCGAGAACGATCTCCATAAAAGTAAGCGTGAGCAAGGCAATCCAGGTGTCAAGTTGAAGAAATATTTCCATATTTAGGAGAATTCAGGAGATGAATTATTAGCGATAAAAGTAGTAAAAATTTCAAAGGCCAATAAAATCTTTTCTGAAAAACAATAAAAGATAAAAAGATCCGATTACCTGATTTTGATCATATTTTATTCTCAATCTATATTGTTTTTTTGTAACAAATATCACAAATACATTAACTCCAATTTAAACGATATGAAATTTAAGCAATTATTTAGTGCGGTTTTAGTACTATTTGTAATGCAAAGTTATGCACAATTAACAATTAGTGGTGAATTAAGACCACGTGCAGAATACAGAAATGGATACAAAACATTAACAGCGGACGGTTCAGACCCAGCTTTATTTGTATCGCAACGCACACGTTTAAACACCCAATTTACCTCAGAAGATTACACCCTCTTTATTAGTTTTCAAGACATTAGGGTTTGGGGAGATGTGCCTCAATTAAATACTGCTGACAAAAATGGTTTAGCTGTACACGAAGCTTGGGGACAAATAAAGTTTAATCAAAATTTTTCAGTAAAACTAGGTCGTCAAGAAATAATTTATGATGACCATAGAATTTTTGGAAACGTAGGGTGGACACAACAGGCACGTAGCCATGATGCTGCAATCTTCAAATTTGGCAATGAAAACTATAAATTAGATTTGGGAGTTGCTTATAATCAAGATGAAGAAGCATTATTTGGAAATATCTATACCGTAACAGGAAATTATAAAGCAATGCAATATGCCTGGTTTCATAAAGATTGGAATAATTTTAATGCTAGCTTTTTGTTTCTAAACAATGGTTTACAAAACGTTTCTGAAGAAGAAATTCGGTATAGCCAAACCTATGGAACTCACTTAAAATATAAAGCGAATGATGCATTAAGTTTCAATGCGAATGCTTATTTACAATCAGGGAAAGATATTGCAGATAATGATTTAAGTGCTTATTTGGTGGGGCTAGATTTAGGGTATAAAGCTTCAACTAAATTAAATTTAGGTTTAGGTTTTGAAATACAATCGGGTAACGACAATGCCATTATTGGAAATAAAAACAAAGCATTTACTCCTTTCTACGGAACAAATCATAAATTCAATGGTTTTATGGATTACTTCTACGTTGGAAACCATGCAAACAGTGTTGGATTAGTTGATATTTATGCCAAAATAGGAACAACACTTGGTGAAAAATCGAGTTTAACGGCTTTTGTCCATAATTTTTCAGCGAAAGCAGAAATTGCCGATGGTGTTGACAAACAATTAGGCACCGAATTAGATTTAGTTTATACTCACAATTATAATAAAGAGATAGCCATTGGAGCCGGATATTCTCAAATGTTTGCATCTGAAGGATTAGAAGTTGTGAAAAATAATTTTGATGGCAACAGCAATAACTGGGCTTGGTTAATGCTTACTATTAAACCAAGCTTATTTTCTTCAAAATAAACTTACAAAACACGGCGTTATGAGTTTTTTTAAAAAATTAATACCACCTTCTGAATGGCTCGTACCTGTTATAATTTTAATTGGTGCATTGGCAGGTCTTACACTGTATGCGCTTATTGAATCTAAAGCGGTATCGTATTTATCAGACGATCCAAAAACTTGTGCCAATTGCCACGTAATGACACCTCAATACGCCACTTGGCAAAATAGTTCTCATAGAGAATGGGCAACTTGTAACGATTGCCATGTGCCTCAAGATAATGTATTTAAAAAATACCTATTCAAAGCTAAAGATGGCTTGTACCACGCATCTGTATTTATTGCACGTGGAGAACCTGAAGTAATTAGAATGAAAGAAGCAGGTGTTGAAGTTGTTCAAAGCAATTGCATAAGATGTCATGAAGATCAGGTAACGGACGCAAGATTGAGTGCTTCTGTTGAAAACCATTTTGAAAACAGAACCGAAAGAAAATGTTGGACTTGTCATCAAGAAGTTCCTCACGGAAGCGTTCACAGTTTGTCTTCAGTGAAATACTACGGAAAAATACCGGAGGAACATCAAGAAACTGTGCCAGATTGGCTAGCTAAATATTTAAAAGATTCAATAAAATAAAAACAATGAGTAATTCAAGAAAACCGTGGAAAAACTGGGTGCTATTTTCAGCATCTTTAGTAGTTGTGTTTTTGTTGGGGCTTTTAGTGTCTTCAATAACTGAGCGTAAAATGGAGGCTAAATTTGCATATACTCCGCAAACAAAAATTAATAAACTAGAACCAAGAAACGAAGTTTGGGGAGAAAATTTCCCACGTGAATTTCAATCATATTATAAAACTGCTGACACTACTTTTAAATCAAAGTATAACGGAAATGCAAATATTGATATGTTAGAGGTAGACCCTAGATTGGTTGTTCTTTGGGCTGGATACGGATTTTCAAAAGATTACAATCAAGGAAAAGGACACGTATATGCAATTGAGGACGTAACAAACTCATTAAGAACGGGTGGACCAACCGGACCAGAAGATGGACCAATGCCTTCAACTTGTTGGACTTGTAAATCTCCAGATGTACCAAGATTAATAAATGAAATTGGGGTTGACGATTACTATAAAGGAAAATGGGCAAGTAAAGGTGAACAAATTGTAAATCCAATTGGATGTGCTAACTGTCACGATGAAAAATCAATGAATTTAACCATTACCCAACCTGCTTTAATAGAAGCTTTTGAGCGTCAAGGAAAAGATATCACAAAAGCATCTCATAATGATATGCGAACTTTGGTTTGTGCACAATGCCACGTTGAGTATTATTTCAACAAACATTTACCAGAAAAAGAAGGAATTCCTTACTTAGTATTCCCTTGGGATGAAGGTCAAACTGTTGAGGATATGGAAAAATATTATGACAATATTGGTCACGTAGATTGGGTACACTCAATAAGTAAAGCGCCAATGTTAAAAGCACAACATCCGGGTTATGAAACTTACAAAATGGGTATTCATGGGAAAAGAGGTGTTTCTTGTTCAGATTGTCATATGCCATACAAAACGGAAGGGGGACAAAAATTTACAGATCACCATATTCAATCTCCTATAAACAACGTTGCTAATTCTTGTCAGGTTTGTCATAGAGAAGAAAAAGATGAATTAATTAAAAACGTATTCGATAACCAAGATAAAATTATTGAAAACCGTGATCAATTGGAAAGATTGCTAGTACGAGCTCATGTTGAAGCGGGAAAATGTTGGGAATTAGGAGCGACTGAAGTTCAAATGAAAGATATTTTACACGGAATTAGATTAGGTCAATGGCGTTGGGATTATGTTGCAGCATCCCACGGTGGTTCTTTTCACGCTCCTGTTGAATTAGGGAGGGTACTAGGAAAAGGAATTGATATTACTCAAGAGACCAGAATAAAATTAGCTAAATTGTTAATGCAATTAGGGTTTGATGGAGAAGTTCCTTACCCGGCCATTGAAACTAAAGCAGCAGCTCAAAAATTCATTGGTTTAGATATGGAAAAATTAAGAGCCGAAAAAGCTACTTTCAAAAAGGAATTGGTACCTAAATGGAAAGAAGCTGCAAAAGAAAGAGAAGCGAAATATTAAAAGTAGAAATGAGTATTCACTGGTTAGTATTGAGAGCTTTTTAATAATTATCTCAATACTTACATCTAATTAAAAATTTTATATTTGAACTCTTATGAGTGAAAATCATTTAAATGTTCAACGTAATCTTTGGGAAAATCCTTGGGGTTACGTTGAATCTTTTTTTATTGGATTTGGTTTAATTGTCACAGGATTTTTCTTAGAGGTTTTTGTAACAACCAGTAATACATTTACACTTTCATATCCTTATAACGTTGTTTTTTTAGCAGGTTATGTATCGATATTATTTGTGTTATACAAATGGTTTTCAACAACCCAATTGATAAGATGGCTAACCAAAGTTCCAGCATCAATTTCCAGTATTTCTTTGGTTACTATGATGGTGATGATAATGGGAATTATTCCTCAGGTTACTTCCCAAAATAACATTATTAATAATTTAGGCTTAAATCACATCACTAGCAATTGGGCTTTTTTGTTAATTATATTTCAATTTTTAACGTGTTTAGGCTTAATTTCTATCAAAAGAATTTTACAATTTAAATGGTCTAACTTCGGATTTATTTTAAATCATACAGGCTTATTTTTAGCTTTAATTGCCGGTATTTTAGGAACCGGTGATTTACAGCGTTTGTCTATAAATGTGTATGAAGGAAAACCAAGTTGGATTGCCACAGATGCAAATAGAAACGAGGTTGAATTACCTTTCGCCTTTTTTTTAAAAGACTTTTTAATTGATGAATACAATCCTAAACTTGCACTTGTTGATAATAACACAGGAAGTATTTCGCATAACAATGGGAAAAACCTGTATTTGGTTGAAAAAGGAGAAACCTATTATTTCAATAATTTTGAAGTAAAAATTGAAGACTTTTTACCAAATGCAATTCGTTTTGGAATGCGATATGAAGTTGTAAATGAAATAGGTTCACCACCAGCGGCAAAAATTTCAGTAAAAAATATTGAAACTGATACTATTCAAACAGGTTGGATTAGCAGCGGAAGTTTTAGATATCCATATGAATCATTTAAAATTAGTGAGGATTATTCTGTAGTAATGACCATTCCTGAAGTGAAAAAATTTAGTTCAGACATTGATATTTTAACAAAAGACGGAGAACGCATAAGTGCCATTTTGGAAGTTAACAAACCTTTCAGCTACAAAGGTTGGAAAATATATCAGCTTAGTTACGATGATAAAATGGGAAAATGGTCTAATCTAAGCGTTTTAGAACTCGTAAAGGATCCTTGGCTTCCACTTATTTATATCGGGATATTTATGATGATTGCAGGTGCTTTTTATATGTTTTGGATGGGAAATAAAACAACTAAAAACCAGTTAAAATGACCTGGATGGATTTTCCTTTATATAGTTCAATCATCGTAATCTTATGGATTATCGGGTTGCTATTTTTATTGATTTCCTATACAAAAGAATTCGTTTCAAAAGTTGCATACACACTATTTGTTGCAGGTTGGGCTGTAATGATTGTTTTTGTAATAAAATTGTGGTTAGAGTTAGGCCGACCCCCAATGCGAACCTTAGGCGAAACACGCTTATGGTATGCCACATTTTTACCATTAATTGGTTTTGTAACATACATACGATGGAAATACAAGTGGTTTTTAGCCTATAGTATTGGAATGGCAGGAATGTTCTTGGCCATTAATTATATGAACCCGGAAACCTATTCAAAAACCTTAATGCCGGCATTGCAAAGTCCGTGGTTTATTCCGCACGTGTTGGTATACCTATTTTCGTATGCAGTTTTAGCAGCTTCAAGCATTGTTGCCATCAAAGGTTTGTACGATAATTTTAAAGAAAACTTCAATATAGAAACCTTAAAATTAGCTGATAATTTGGTGTATATTGGTTTTGCTTTTTTAACGCTAGGATTACTTTTTGGAGCATTGTGGGCAAAAGAAGCCTGGGGACATTACTGGACTTGGGATCCTAAAGAAGTTTGGGCATTTTTAACCTGGATGGGCTATTTAATTTACATCCATTACCGCCATTTTCACATGCATAACACCAAACAAGCACTTACAATTTTAGCATTGGCATTTGTAGTTTTATTAGTTTGTTGGTTTGGCGTAAACTATTTACCGGTAGCAAATACAAGCGTTCATACGTATACGCAATATTAGGTTTGAGCCATTGGGAATTTTGGTTTTTTCATTTTCAGTAATTTTTGAACAACATCAGTAACTTGTTTTGGTGTCTAAAATCTACTGAAAACTGATTTGATTTTCTTTTAGTCTTTAGGATCCCAATGATATACACCCGTTCCATTTCTGTATTCTGAGATCACTTTGATCTCAGTTGAGTTTTTACTTAGGGAATTACTCAGGGGAAGCGCAATTCTCTCAAAAGAATCGGAGGATTTTATATAGCGGTTTACCACGCCGTTTTCAGTCCCTGCCCATAAAATTCCGTGACTGTCAGTGAAAAGTGCTGTAATGTAATTTGCGTCAATAGAATTTGAGTTATTCAGTTCGTTATGATAGACCGTAAATGAATAGCCGTCAAATTTGTTTAAACCGTCCTTGGTGCCAAACCACATAAACCCATCGCGGTCCTGGGAGATTGAAAACACTGCGTTTTGTGACAAGCCGTCGTTTATGCTTAGATGCTTAAAGCGCACTTGTTGGGAAATCCCTACGAACGGAGAGAGGAATATGGAAAATACAAAAAGATGTTTTAGAAATGGATTCATCTTTCCCCATTTTTTAGTCGGCAGTAATTTTTTGGAAGAATTAAACCGATAATTTAAGTTTTAAAAATACTAAAATAGTTTAATATAAAATGATGTTGGTCATTTTATTCTACTGCAGATGATTTTTAAATTATTGATAAGCAGAATTTTAACAGCGAATTATCTGTGGTTTCTATTTGTGGATTTCTGTTGAATTGATACATTCCATTCATATTAAACCCGATGGAAGTGCAGTTTGGGAGGAGGTTTTCTTTTCCTGGATTTCCTGGGCAGGAATTAGTTCTCAGCTTCTATAATTCCAAATATTCAGAAATAAAAAAACTTCCTTTTTAGGGAAGTTTTTTGTTGGGGTAGATTTGATATTATCAGTTTGGATCCTGCAAATCAAAATTTGGCGAAGCAGGATCAGATATAACTTAAAATGAAGCTCGATTAATTTTCTTTGGATCCGTTGCTCCAGTACTGAGGATTTGTATCATCGGTACGCTGAAACCAGTAATCCTGGGTCATTTTTCTGCCATCGAAGGTTCTTAACTTGCGTTCAAAAATATAAATGGTTGGGTTAAAAACCATATCAGTTACTGCAACGGTATAAAGTTGAGGTTCCTCTTCGTTTTTTCTTTTTTCTTCCTCGATCAATACTTCAAATCCGTTATGTTCCAACAATTTTTTTAAAAAATCCTTACGGTCTTCACCAATCTTTTTTTCAACAAAAGTAACTCGTGTATCCCCAATGCTTCCAAATGCGTGTTTTCCTTCTAATGCCATAATTTTTTTTTAAAAAATTCCAAACTCCAAACTCCAAACTCCAAACTCCAAACTCCAAACTCCAAACTCCAAACTCCAAACTCCAAACTCCAAACTCCAAACTCCAAACTCCAAACTCCAAACTCCAAACTTAACTAAATATGCTGCTTAATTCATAGATATAATCGTACAACGGGCTGTATAGTCCAAGGACCAGGATCCCAATAGCGGTAATTAACAATCCCAAACGCATATAGATCTTATTTTTAAAATATGGAATAGGATCGTCACTATTTCTTATGAACATCGCCCGGATAACCAATAAGTAATAGTAAAGGGAAATCGTGGCGTTCACAACGGCTATAAATACAAGGAAATAATAACCTTGACTCGCGGCTGCAGTGAACAGGAAGAATTTACCAAAGAATCCTGCCACCGGCGGAATTCCTGCCAGTGAGAATAAGGCCAGCATCATTACCAAACTCAGTTTAGGATTGGTTCTGTACAAGCCGTTATAGTCGTCCATATTTTCCTTTCCGGTTTTTAATGAAATAGCCTGTACCACTCCAAAGGCAGCAAGATTTGAGAAAATATAAATCAATATAAAGTAAACTACCGTCGCTGCTCCCAATTGTGTTCCGGCAATGAGACCTAAAAGGATAAAACCGGCCTGGGCAATGGATGAATATGCCAGAAAGCGTTTCATATTTTTTTGTCGCAAGGCAAATAAGTTACCAATAGTCATTGTGGCAATTGCGACTACATAAATGATGTTTTCCCAAACGTGCATTAATGGTTTTAAAACAGTAAACAATAAGATCATTAATATAAATGCAGCGGCTCCTTTTGAAATTACAGATAAATAGGAGGCAACACTTATTGGCGCCCCTTCATACACATCGGCAGTCCAAAAATGAAATGGCACAAGGGATATTTTAAAGGAAAGCCCGGTAAAAAACAGGATAAATGCCAATATTGTCAGGTTGTTGGAAGTGATAACTTCCATAACTTCATTAAAATAAATGGAACCTGTGGTAGCATACAACAATGAAATTCCGAATAAAGCGACTCCTGAAGCAAATCCCGCAGATAGGATGAATTTTATCCCTGCCTCACTGGAAATTCTTTTAGAAGTTTCATAAGCTACCAATGCAGCAACCGGTAATGTAGCCAATTCCAATCCTATGTAAAACATTAAGAAATCCCCGGCGGAAATCATAAAATACATTCCTAAAAGTGATGAGAACAACAGAATAAAAAATTCTGTTCCTTTATTTTTTTGAACTATTTTTTCCTGGATCCAATCAGCCGATTGCAGCAGTAATACTAATACTCCAATATTCAGCGTATTCTTAAAGAAGTGGATCAGGTTATTTGTTTGAAACATTCCGCCAAATAAACTGCTTTCTTCAATAGCTAAAAATCCCACAACGGTATGAATTCCAAATAAAAACAGAGCCAGGTGTACAATGCTGCCTTTTTTGTGCTTAGGTATAAAAATTTCACCTACAATAAGCAATAATGTTATTGCTAGAAGTAAAATTTCATGTCTCATTAATAGGAAACTGTTAAGACTCATTGTGTGTTATTTAATTTCGATTATTATTTTATATTGAAAGGACCGGAGTCCGGAGACTGAAGACCGGAGTGAAGAGTCCAAAAGACTTAATTCTTTTTCCATTAAAATATATTTTTTTTAATATTGACCACAATTCTCATTATTTATATCTTTAATTGGCACTGAACTTCTTCTGTCTCCGGTCTTCGGACTTCTGTCTCTTTTATTTAATATTTTTTCTAAATGCGACCATCATGTTCATTAAATTAAAAGATGCTTCATAATTTTTGTCGAATTCATATTCGGATATATAATTCCTTCTTTTTGCTTTATAAAGACAAGTAACAACTTCTGCTAATGAACGAATGGCATAAGCAATAAATTTTTTTAACTCCAAATTTGATTGGCCTATAGAACCTTCAGAAATATTTAAAGCAATTGAGTCTGCTGCTCTTCTAATTTGAGAAGAGAGATTGTAAATTTCTTTGTTTGGAAACTTCCCGGTAAGAGAATTAATTTCCTCGCCAATTTCCATTCCCTTTTGCCAGATAATTAAGTTCTCAAATTTAAATTTCATTATTTAAAGTTTTATTCTTTTTCTTCCGTCTCCGGTCTTCTGACTTCGGTCTCCTCTACAACACTCCCCTAATAAACGGTTCCAAACTTTCCAGGATCATATTGCTCAACCAAAGCGGAGCGATACCGATGCCGATAATTGGGATGAATAATAAGATAATACCTGTTCTTTCATACCAAGTTACCTTTGGGAGTTTTAAATATTCAGGATTTTTTACGGTTCCCATTAGCATTATCCCAATTACGCGTAAAAGGAATACTGCAGTTACAACAATTGCCGATATTACAATTACAGTGGCAACTCTTGTAAACATATCGTCATTTTGAAACGCACCTACAAAAATGTTCATTTCAGCAACAAATCCGCTAAATCCGGGCAAACCTAAATACGCCAGACCCACCACTACAAAAGCGACCGAGATAAAAGGAATTACCTTCAATAGACCTCCTAACCTTGTTATGTCCCTGGTGTGAGTTCTTTCATAGATCATCCCGATCAATGCAAAAACAAGAGCTGTCATAAATCCGTGAGAGAGCGATTGCAAAATGGCACCATTCCAGCCTGTTTTGTTCAGCATTAATAACGCGAACATTACCATTCCCAGGTGACTTACCGATGCATACGCATTGATGTATTTTAGATCGGTTTGTCTTAAGGCAGAGAATGCGCCGTAAATTACACCGGTTGCAGATAAAATTATAAACACCCAGGACCATTCTATGGCACCTTGAGGCAACAGGAACATAGCAACCCTAAATATACCGTATCCTCCCAATTTCATCAAAACTCCCGCATGTAACATTGATACCGCAGTTGGCGCCGAAGCGTGACCATCTGGGGACCAGGTATGGAATGGAAATAAAGCTCCAAGAACAGCGAAACCTAAGAAAGTGAGAGGGAAAAATATTTTTTGTGCTTCAAATGGAATATTCACCTTGGCAATTTCAAGGATATTGAAAGTTAAGGCTCCTCCATCGGCATTAGAATTAAGGTAAATTCCTAAAATTCCAACCAATAAAACTGCGGAAGCTCCCATTAACATCAATGTCAGTTTCATTGCAGAATATTCTTTTGGGCCCGATCCCCAAATTCCAATTAATAAATACATTGGAATTACAGCAACTTCATAAAAAAGGAACATCGTGAACAGGTCAATGGAAATAAAGAATCCATAAACTCCTGTTGATAAAACCAGGAGTGAAACAAAAAATTCTTTAGGCAGATCCTTCATTCTCCAGGAGATAAAAACACCTGCCAGTACAACTATTGAAGTCAGCATCAATAAAGCCACGGAAATACCATCGACTCCAATTGCATAATGGATATTGAAGGATTTGAACCAGACATAATCCCTGGTAAAAACCATAATATCGGTATTAATTGCCCTTTCCCTAAAATAAGCGAAGATCAGGTTTATAGCCATTCCAAGTTGAACCATGCTTCCAAGCATTGTAACCAGACGCGCCTGTTTTAATCCATTTGTAGCAAAAAGAGCTAAAATTGTTAGTACAGGTACTAAGACAAAAAGTGATAAAATATCCATAATAATTTATTCTAAATAAATATTCCAAATTCCAAAACCAAACTCCAAACTAATTTTGAGGCATCAGGAACTATTGGGATTTGTTAATTGTTATTTGATTTTTGTTTTCCATTAGTTCCACATATAAATGAACACCAATGCAATTACAACAGTTCCTGCGATAAAGGAGAATGCATAATCCTGAAATCTTCCGGATTGCATGCCTTTTATTTTTTCAGAGATCATCACGGTTTTGTTTCCAATCCCTTCCATAGTTCCATCGACATATTTTTTATCAAAAAAGGCAATTGGAGCCGATACACGTTTAAATATTATTTTTTTCGTTACGAACATATACACTTCATCGAAATAAAATTTACGAAAAGTCCATTTGTAAAATATTCCAAAGGCATTTGAAAATCTCACGGCCAAATCATTTTCTTTCTTATAGAAGACCCAGGCAAGAATAATCCCTATCAGTCCAACGGATACGGCAGCGGCCGCCAAAGGATAATTTAAATGTGCTTCAAATCCGGATCTGTCTGCAGTTATAAATTCACTAAAAGGAATAAATCCTCCCACAATACTCATTATTGCCAAAACTATAAGGGGAATAGTCATGGATAATGGAGATTCTTTTGGTGCGTGCTCATACTTTTTATCTTTGCCCCAAAATATTCCAAAGTAGATCCTGAATATATAAAATGCGGTAAGTCCTGCCACAAATAACCCAACAAAATAGATGAGTTTATTCTGTTCAAAGGCAGCGACCAAAATTTCATCCTTACTCCAAAATCCCGCGAATGGAGGTACTCCGGCTATTGCCAAAGCGGCAATTAAAAAAGTGATATTTGTAATGGGCATATACTTTCTCAAGCCACCCATATCTTTCAGATAGTTGCTGTGTACCGCATGAATAACAGAACCTGCGCCCAAGAACAATAAGGCTTTGAACATGGCGTGGGTAAATAAATGGAACATAGAAGCCATATAACCAACTCCTTCATGTCCATCGTAACTTGAAACCCCTAAGGCCAACATCATATAACCAATTTGTGACATGGTTGAAAATGCGAGCACACGCTTTATATCGTTCTGAGTGATGGCTATTATGGCTGCGAATACGCAGGAAAAAGCACCTACATAAGCCACAATATTCAAGACAAATCCATCTTCCACAAAATAATACATTGGGAATAACCGGGCCACAAGATAAACACCGGCCACTACCATAGTTGCTGCGTGAATTAAAGCCGAAACCGGGGTTGGACCTTCCATTGCGTCCGGTAACCATATGTGTAACGGAAACATGGCCGATTTACCCGCACCACCAACAAACATCAGGATAAGTGCCCAGGTGATAACCGATAATCCCATGAATGAGGTTGAAGCCCAATTTAAAATAACGCTTCCTTCAGGATTGTTTAGAGTTTCAAAATCGAATGTACCGGCATAGTAACCAATAATCAAAATTCCGATAAGGAATCCCATATCGGCAAACCGGGTTACAATAAATGCTTTTTTTGCAGCAGCTATGGCTGAAGTTTTAGTGTAGTAGAATCCAATCAATAAATAAGAAGAAACCCCAACCAATTCCCAGAAAATATAAATCTGGAAAAGGTTTGTCGCTAAAACCAATCCGTACATTGAAAAGGAGAATAATGATAAATAGGCGAAGAACCTGGTATATCCATCATCACCTTTCATATAGCCCCTGCTGTATATATGTACCATTAATGAGACTGTAGAAACCACAACAAGCATCATTACCGATATTGGGTCAATTAAGATCCCCATATCAATATGTAAGGTTTCGGTAAAATTGAGCCAGACTGTTTTCTCTACAAAAGTCTGGAAAACGCCCGCTACTTTCCCGTGAACAAAAAAGTATTGGTAAGCCGCATAAAATGACAGCAAAGATGAAGCTGATAATCCCAATACACCAATGTATCCGGAAACCGCCGGTTTAATTTTTTTATTTAAAAACCCCAACAGTAAAAAAACGGCTAAAGGAATTAACGGAATTAATAGAATGTAACTTAAATTCATTTTTTCGAAATATTAAAACTTCATAATTTCAGTGTCTTTAACTTCCACAGAGCTAATTTGCCTGTAAAGGTTAATAATTATAGCAACAGCCAGGGCAGTTTCAGCAGCGGCCACCGCTATAATAAAAATTGAAAAGAAAACACCTTGTAAGTTTTCCGGGAATAAATATTTGTTGATAATAACAAAATTTATGGCTGAAGCATTCAAAATTAATTCTAATGAAATCAAAATTGAGATCAGGTTTTTTCTGGTAATAAATCCGTAGATACCTATAAAAAAAAGGATAGAGGTTAGGGTGAGGATTTCGTAAATGCTAATTCCTGCTATCATAATGTGTGTTTTTTGAAGACCGAAGTCCGAAGATCGGTGACCGAAGTTTGGGGACTATAATTCTTTTTCATCAATCAATATTTTTTCTAAATGATATTATTCAAATTCAAAATTCAAAAATTCAAAATTCAAGATTTTTCCGACTTTTGTCTACCGTCTCCGGTCTTCCGACTATTTTCATTTCTGGTCTTCCGTCTCTGGTCTTC
>JAENXB010000276.1 GCA_016649785.1 Flavobacteriaceae bacterium | reverse complement strand
GTTTCAGATTATAAAGTTCAAATTATTTATAACCATTTGTTTGAAGACAAATCGGGAATGCTTTTGAGAAATACCCCAGATGGCCGATATGGAATTTACATTGAAGATCCCGAACCCGGAAAATGGGTAGATGCTTTTATGTATGAATTGTATTATACCAGGAATCAAAGTAAGAATTTTCCAACTTCAGACGGAGAAGATAATTATTTCAACAACAATCTCTATAGATCTGGGTGGACCTATGAAAACAGGATCCTGGGCCTTCCATTTATTACCCTTGATGAAAATAGGTTTAGGGTAAACAACAACAAGATTATCGCTCATCACATTGGGATTTCGGGAATAGCCTTCGATAAATTACCTTATAAACTGCTTAGTAGTTATCGTAAAAATTACGGAGGTAAAGGTCAGGACAAACTTATTAGCAATATCTTATCAACCTATCTTGACTTAAATGTCTGGCAAAATGTGGTAGATGTGAATGTTCAGGTGGGTGCAGATTTCAGTAGCATTGCCTCGCCCAATTTTGGAGGTGGTATTCAATTGAGCAAGCGGTTTTTTTAGCTGCTTAGGTTTTTGAAGTTTTATTCGTTTTGATTCTGTTTTAGACCTGTTATGGAGCATTTCTCCATATTATAAACATAACAATAGTACAATAAATCACACTGTTAAAAGAAAAATGACATCTAGAAATATTTGTAAAGCTCTTCGAAAGGCTACTATCAAAAGGCTTGAAAGGCTTAAATATGTAAGCGATTCATCTTTTGCTATTATCGCAACTTCTGATGTGATAAAATTAAAAAGCCCTCGTAAGGGCAAAATAAACAAGGAATACGAGAATAGCGACATAAAATTATCTCACCCTTTCAGGGTTTTTGTCATAGAATTTTTGTTTGTTCACAGGGCCGTACCCTGTGTTAAGATATTTTGCCCTTTCAGTTTTGATGTTTTTTTATTTTATCAGGCCTAAAATTCCTATAAAAATCATGCAAATTGCTATATTACCAAAACCTATTGATGTAAATGACTTTTTAAAAGTGAGTGCATCCATAAAGGATTTTTGGATCTCCATTGTTCAACTTAAAACTGATGAGTCAATCTCTCAATCCCGCAAATGTTAAAAGTTATAATAATTGACGATGATGATATCATGGTGTTTTTGCAACGCAAATTATTCCAAAGATGCGGTCTGGCAAAAGATCCTATCACTTTTAAAGCTGCCACTGCGGCTATTGAATTTTTGAAAAATGAAGAGATCAATCAGCATTTTCTTATTTTGTTGGATATCAATATGCCGGAAATGAATGGATGGCAATTTTTGGATGTTTTAAAGGAAATGAAAATCTCGAAAAATGTATTTGTGATCATGGTTTCCTCATCAATAGACCATTCCGATAAAGAAAAAGCGGGTACCTATTCAAACGTGATCGATTTTATGGAAAAACCTGTTTCTATTGAGAATTGCAACCGGATTAAAGAATATGTGTTGTTGAAGGATTTTTTTCCCAATTAAAGACCGGGTTAATTAAACCTCAGTTTCATTTGGGTTGCCATCTTCATTTTTTTCATATGCCCAATCTTTCTCATCTCCGTCAGCCTCCTCCGGTTCATCCTGTAAAATTTCAGCTCTGGGTTCATAATTCAGTTTTATGAACATTGGAAAGTGATCAGAATCTATACTTGTCAACCGCGTTATTTCTATTAGGGTAAAATCGTTTGTATGAAAAACGTGATCCAGGGGCCAGCGTAAAAGTGCATAACCGGTATGGAAGGTATTAAAAAATCCCCGTCCAATTCGAGGGTCCATTAATCCGCTTAATTTCTGAAAAAGTTGTGTTGTTCTTGACCAGGCTACATCGTTTAAATCGCCAAAAAGCAACACCGATTCCTGATCTTTTTTCACATCCCTTCCTACAAAAAGCAGTTCTGCATCCCGGTTGGTTGAAGTGTCATTTTCAGTAGGACTTGGGGGTTTTGGGTGAAGGCAATGTATTTTTTATTTTTTCCCCATTATCTAGCCTAACGTAACCATGGATGGAAGGGATATCATTTTCAATAATGTATTTCACTTCAATTTCTTCCAGTTTTAATTTGGAATATAAATGCATTCCGTAAAAATTGTCTTTGGGGATTTTTACGGTATATGGATAATCCTCTTCAAGTACTTTCAGCTCATTTTCCCAATACTGGTCACTTTCCAGCGTTAACAGTATATCAGGTTGTTTTTTATGAACAAGCTCAATTAATTTATCCGAATTCTTATTTGGCTTTAAAACGTTGCTCACCAAAATGGAAATAGTTCCTTTTGAATCCTTCTTTTTATAGGCTAAAACCTGCTTTTTTGAAAAAATGGTATATGGGAAAATTTTGAGGGTTTGATATACAAAGCTCGTTAAAACCAAACCTACAATCATAAAATGCCAGAATTCTTTAAATGAATACGTTATAATCGCAAAAATGAGTACAACAAGCATCAAAAAACTGATCTGAATTCTGGAGAAATCAAATCCACGAACCCACCACTGATCAAATTTGGTCATTGACGCAATGCTGGGAATAAGTATCAATAGGCTTATGCAAGTGATTATGATTTCTGAAATATTCATTTGCAACGAAATTAATATATTAATCCATACTATGGAATAACAATTTATTCATTTAGAATTTATACGTCATAGCCATTCCACTTGAGTTTAGATTCAATTCACTTTTCAAAAGCCCTGTTACAGGATAAACCTGAAGATTGTCATTGGTTCTTTTATGAAGCTCGGGAATTAAAATACCACTTGCAGCTCCTACAGCATATCCTATTAAATTGTCGGTAAGGAAATGCTTCCCCGATTTGATTCGCAAATATCCAACCGAAACGGGAATGGCAGCTGCTACACCCCATACATAAGGTTTTAAAGGAGAATCCGGATTAAAATCGCTAAAGACCTTGGCGGCAAAAAATGTAGCTGCTGCCGTGGCGGCTGTGTGTCCTGCAAAGAACGAACGTTGTTCATCACTATCAATCCTGTC
>JAENXB010000423.1 GCA_016649785.1 Flavobacteriaceae bacterium | reverse complement strand
GGAATTCCTTTGTAATGGGTTTTTCCTTCATAGCCACTATATTTTCATCGTTGTTTGCACGAGTCAGGTCTTGCTCGTCAATCGATGAGGAAATAATGAATACCCTGCATAATTTTTTTAATGGCGTTGACAGTTTATCATACTCTTTCATAAATTCAAATCCGGACATTCCGGGCATGTAAATGTCCAAAAAAATCACTTCCGGCAACTGGAGAATGTTTTCCTGATTTTCCTGCAAATATTTTAATGCCTCCATGGTAGAGGAATACTGCAACACTTTTTTTCCGAAATTGTTCTTGGTGATCATGCGGGACGCAATATAGAGATCAATAAGGTTATCGTCTATAATCATTACGCTTTCAAATCTGGGGATTGGTTCTTCTTTCATATGTAGATTTTTTCATTGGTCTCCCGTAAGTTATCGGGAGTAATTCTCATATCTTCATCGGTGTTTGTATCGTGTTACCGTTATGCTCCTTTGATTTTTTTAAATTTTTAAGTATAATTATAAAGGTAGTTCCCACTCCTTTTTCAGACTGAACTTCAATTGTTCCTTGCATTTTCTCAAGCGTTTCCTTTACAATATACAGCCCAATACCGGAACCGTCTGTTGTGCTCGGCAAGCGATAAAACATTTCAAATATTTTATCGTGAAATTCAGGATCTATACCAATTCCATTATCGGAGATGCTGAGCTTTAATTCTTCTTTGCATGATGTGCCGGTAAGTTTCAGATACCTTCCGGGAACCTCTTTTGTATGGTATTTAATGGCGTTGGAAACAAGATTTTCAAGAACCGTATTAAAGCGATGCCAATCGGAATAAAATGGCTTTTGCTCTTCAATATCAATTTGAAATGAAATTCCTTTTGCCTCTTTGATATTGCGCACTGAATTTACAATTTCTTTTATGGCTTTCTTGATGGGTATTTTTTGGGTTTCCAGGCCGGTGCGGTTATTTTGAGAGTAGCTCAGGATGTTTTTAATGAATCCGTCAAGGCGGTTTATGCTGGCCCGGATCATCTTCACTTGTTCAAGGG
>JAENXB010000231.1 GCA_016649785.1 Flavobacteriaceae bacterium | reverse complement strand
TTTTGCATGTATTTATTCACGGTAAGGTTGTATTCGTGTTTAAAGCCTTCCTGAAGTTTGTTTACATTGGTTCCGGCATCCTTTGCGAGACTTTCTACGGTAAAATTACTACCTAAATTGGCAAGAATGCGACTGGCCACATGTCCTACCTTCATAATATCCGATTTTCGCATAAACTTATGCCACTTGGCTCCCGATAGGTCATCCTGATATTGGGAGATTTGAATAACCAGCATTTCGAGGGATTTTCCTTCAAGGAATATAGCCCTCAGGAATCCTCTGTATTTTCTGGAAAGCATCTCCTCCATCAATTCTGCCGATTTTATACTGTAATGTCCCTGATAGAAAAACGGCTTTTCAGAAACCTCATCTTTAAAAAGCTCCTTTAAGCCGGGATCCAGATCCTGAAAATCATAGTTGGAATGTTGACTGAATTTACTCCTTATAATTTCAAGGCTGGACACATGAGTTAGCACATTTGCTTTAAAATGAAGCACATGCCCACTATGTCCGCTATTGGAGACAATAATATTTTGATAGGTTTCAATATTATGAAAATCTTCACAATCCTGAAAAGTATGACCCACTTGCCCTTCTGAACAAAAAATAAATTTGAGGGGATGCACCGCGTCAAATAAAAAATGAATAGATATATCCTGATTAAACTTGCAGTAATAAGACATCAACCCAATTCCCGAATCGAAATTTGTCCCATGGATAAATCCCTTCCCCAGAACTTTCGGAATTTCTATAGCCAATACCCCACTTCCATTTCGGATCGGTACATCAAAATTTTCTGATAAATCCCTAATAATTTCATTGACACGTAATGATTTGACATCAATTCTCATAATATGAATTCTTTCAATTTCTTATTCCTAATAAGGATTTGTAATTTAGTTTAAATTTAACAAAAAAAATCACCTTCATCAAAATTGATTCAAACCATCCAAACCGGGAGTTTTCCTGTTATTTGCTAAAAGAAACACAACAGTTTTTAATTTTCTCCACTATATTAATGAATATTAGTGTAATTCTTTTACTAAAATCAATAATTCATTCAAATATAAATTATTGTTAAAATTTACTGAATAAACGTATTTTTTATGCGAATAACGTTAATAAAAACTAATTGTTTGTCAGAAATTAACTTTCCCAATTTGAAGTAGAATCCCCTTACTCCCCACCGTGCAGATTAAAACATTGTATTATGGAAGTATTATATATCTTATGGGGTTTCGAAATTTTTTTAGTCCTGTTCATGGCTGTAATTTTCTTCAAAAAAATAAATAAATCTCTTTGATTCAAAAACTGCTGAGGCGTTCCTGCTGCGAACCATCACCTGTTGTTTTTTTGTCGAAGTGAAATTATTTTATTAGAAAAATTTTTTGTCCCCAAAAATGCTCTTCAATTCTCCCTGAGCAAAAAAAAAATGATTTATCCCTTTCACAGTCAACCAAAGAATTTTAATCCTTAAAACCCTGTTTTGCCCAGAGAATTGTAAGTATTGGTAAGTCTTTTCGATTAATACATTAGTTTTACCAATCATAAACTTGAATAAATACTGATATGGGTCTTTATCTAATGGAAAACAAGATTGTAAAGTGAAATCCAGGTTTTTTCAGCAGCATTCTTTTATCCGGAAAAGTGATAAAAAGTAATGATCAATTGTTATTAAGGTAGAATATTGATTTCTTTGGTTTTACAAATATGAATCGACAAACCGCAGTTTTAATTTTTGCAAACTCTTCGCAGGGAGAAAGGAAATTTAAATCCTTTGCTAAAGGTGATGCATTCGTCGAGGAATTAAATGAAAATATCCTCCAAACCGTAAAAAAATCAAAACTCCCCTATTATTTATTCACCGAAAAAGAACAGGTTGGAAAATCTTTCGGAGAACGTTTCAGCAATGCCATACAGGCAGTTTTTGAAAAGGGTTTTGAATCTGTTATCACAGTTGGCAATGATACCCCTCAATTGAGAAAACATCATATTTTGCAGGCTGCAAACGAGATTGACAAAAACAAATGTGTTGTTGGCCCTTCAATAGATGGCGGTTTTTACTTAATGGGATTGTCAAGAAAACAATTTGGTGAAATCTCTTTTTTAGATCTTCCCTGGCAAACAAAATCTTTAGAAAAAACCATTTCATTTCAAATTGAAGCCACACAAACGGAAGTAATTAAACTCGACACCTTATTGGATGTAGACTCCGCATCCGATTTGAAAGAACTGGTTAAATTATCGCAGCACATTTCCGGAAAGCTACTTTCCATTCTGTCTTCTTTACTAAACGCAAATGTTTCCATTTCCCTTGCCACAAAACTTCTTATTGGCAGGCAGGAAAAAAGAAACTATTTCAACAAAGGTTCTCCCGAATTCCTGGCTATTTAACTCATTCTACGCTTGAATGAACTTTCCTGCATATTTTTTAAAATATGTAAGTCGGCAGTATTTTTATTTTAATCCTGACAGATCCCCGAAAATATTTACAAAATTATTTCAACTAACTAAAACTTATTATGGCTAATTCTTATTACGACCCGGCTGACCTGCGTAAATTTGGTGACATCACTGAATGGAACGAAGAACTGGGTACAAAATTTTTTGATTATTACGGTAAAGTCTTTGAAGAAGGAGCGCTTACCGCCCGTGAAAAATCCCTGATAGCGCTTGCCGTATCTCATACCGAGCAATGCCCGTACTGCATTGATGCCTATACCAAAGACAGCTTGCAGCGCGGTATAACCAAAGAACAAATGATGGAAGCAATACACGTAGGCGCGGCCATAAAAAGTGGTGCAACCCTGGTTCACGGCGTAATGATGATGAATAAAGTAAATAAACTCGACGGATAAAAATCATATCAACTGAATCACATTTTTTGAAGAAATTTTAACGCCATGATAAAGCTAAAATTACAATCCCTGCATAAAAGAGAAAACGAACTGGCAAATGCCAATCGTCAATTGGAAATTCTCTCCAACGGGATTTTTAAATCCGGAGAACTTCCAAAATTTAAAGACAAAATAGCCGAAACCGGTCATTTCCCGTTACGCCCTAAAAAACTGGAAATCCTGCAAATAAATCTTGGATATATGTGCAACCAGGTTTGTGAGCATTGTCATGTGGACGCAGGGCCGGACCGAAAGGAAATAATGACCCGGGAGACAATGATGCAGTGTCTTGAGGTAATTCGCAACACCGGGGCGCATACCCTGGATCTCACCGGGGGCGCGCCAGAAATGAATCCCGAATTCCGTTGGTTTGTGGAAGAAGCTTCCAAAGCCGGAATTGAAGATTTTATTGTCCGCTCCAATTTGACCATAATTCGTGCGAATAAAAAGTATTACGACCTACCGGATTTTTTCAAGAAACACAATGTGCACGTAGTTTCCTCCATGCCACATTACACCCGTGGGAAAACCGACAAGCAGCGCGGGGAAGGTGTTTTTGACAAGTCTGTCAAAGCTTTGCAGGAGCTCAACGCAATAGGTTATGGCCTGCCGGGCAGTTCATTGCGGCTGGATCTGGTCTATAACCCAACCGGGGCTTTTTTGCCTGGAAATCAGGATAGTCTTGAAAAAGACTTTAAAAAAGCGCTTTCAGAAGATTTTGGCATCCAGTTTCACAGTCTTTTTGCCATCACAAATCTGCCTATCTCACGGTTTCTTGATTATTTGATCGCTTCCGAAAATTATGAAGATTATATGCATTCTTTGGTAGATGCCTATAATCCTGCAGCGGTAGAAAATGTGATGTGCACCAATACTATTTCCATCAGTTGGGACGGCTGGCTTTACGACTGTGATTTTAACCAAATGCTTGGCCTGAAAGTGGACAGCAAAGTGAAACACATCAGTGAATACAACGAAGATCTGCTCAATGACAGAAACATCATTATTTCACAACACTGTTACGGCTGTACTGCAGGGGCAGGAAGCAGTTGTCAGGGAAAAGTGGTTTAAGCAAATATTTATAGATCTCGGAATTAAAAAAAACCAAAGTGAAATTACCTAAAATGAAGATTAAAGAAGTATCAAAAACACCAAAGAATGTCTGATCGAGAATCAAAATCCACCAATTTACTGATAATTTTCACCCGTAATCCGGAGATGGGCAAGGTTAAAACCCGCCTTGCAAAAGATGTGGGAGATCAATCGGCTTTGGATATCTATAAATT
>JAENXB010000345.1 GCA_016649785.1 Flavobacteriaceae bacterium | reverse complement strand
TTTGTGACAAATATTGTTACACTTCCAAAAAATACGAATGTCTATTAGAAAGAAGCGCCTTAAAAGTTTATAGTGTAGGAAGATTAAAAGATAAAGAAGTAAAAAATGTAGGCTGTAAGTGAATAGATGAATAAGAAAAAACACATTTAAAATTGTCACCTGTATTGTCACCTACAAAAAGAAAACCCAGTAAACATAGGGTTTACCGGGCTATCTGGTGGAGTCGGAGGGTTTCGAACCCTCGTCCAAACAAGCAATAGAGAAGCTTTCTACACGTTTATTTTTCGCTTGATTTTCGATTTAAGACCGGCCGAAAACCACCAATCTTAAACTTATCCTCAATTGAGTTTCAAAACCGCATCAAGGTCCTGCGGTTCCTATATTTACTTTTTCGGTGTCTCAGGTGTGGCCGCCGTAAATCAAGGCTTCCACGAGACATCTCGGCTCCCTGCCTGGCAGGGACTAAGATAATCTTACTTTATTCAGATTATGCAGCCAAGGCGTAGTTATTCTCGCCGTTTAAAAAGTGTGAAATATGAGATTTAAGAGCTATATCCCAGCGCTCTACGTGCTTACAACTCGATTAGACTCGCTGTCAAATCCAAGTCGACCCCATAATTTAATAAACTTTTGTGCGTTCCCACCTTCGCAAAAACTCAGGCGAGCCGGGCTATCCGTTTCAATTCCTCGTCCCGATAAAAAATCGGGCCTGCGGGATTTCCACTTCTATCCCTAACGCGGCTGCAAAGATACAGATTAAAATTTATATCTTTGAAGAACACTTAACTTAATGCAAAACCCATACCAGAATATGATAAAATTTGCCCTGATCACCGAACGCAAAACCCCACCGGACCGAAGGGTGGTATTCTCCCCCAAAAAACTTAAAGAAGTCGTTCAAAAATTCCCCGAGGCAAGTTTTAAAATAGAATCTTCAGCAATACGGATCTTTCCGGACGAAGAATATCGTGAAGCGGGATTTGAGGTTTCGGAGGATGTTTCAGATTGTGATGTGATGCTGGGGGTAAAGGAAGTGCCAATTCCGGCCTTAATTCCCAATAAAAAATATTTCTTTTTCTCTCATACCATCAAAAAACAATTCTATAACCGGGATTTGCTAAGGGAGGTTCTAAAGAAAAATATTGAACTCTACGATCACGAAGTCATCATCAAAGAAAATGGCGCGAGATTGATCGGTTTTGGCCGATATGCCGGTTTGGTAGGGGCTTATAATTGTTTTCGTGCCCTTGGTTTGAAAGATCGGCTTTTTGATCTGCCCAAAGCTGAAAGTTTGTCAGATCTGCAAGCCTTGCTGTCAGAACTGGATAAGATCAGCATTCCGCCAATTAAAATTTTGCTCACCGGAAGCGGGAAAGTAGCGCATGGCGCAAAGGAAATTTTGGATCATTTGAAGATCAAACAGGTTGAAATAAATGACTATTTGAACGATCAATTTGATCATCCGGTGTATTGCCTGATCGATGTACTGGATTATAATAAGAAAAAGGATGGGAAAGCTGCTTCAAATAAAGAGTTTTACATTGCTCCGGAGAAATATGAATCAAATTTTATGCGATTTGCAAGGGTGAGTGATATGTTTATCGCAGGACATTTTTACGGAGACGGCGCCCCGGTATTTTTTACCCGGGAACAGGCAAATTCCCCCGAATTTAAGATAAAATTGATAGCCGATATTTCCTGTGATATCAACGAGCCAATTGCCAGTACCATCCGGCCTTCCACAATTGAAGAACCTTTATACGGATACGATCCTGAAACCGGGACCGAAGTGGATTTTCGTGAAAAAGGAGCCATCACGGTAATGGCGGTAGATAACCTTCCCTGCGAACTGCCAAAAGATGCCAGCGAGGGTTTTGGTGATA
>JAENXB010000161.1 GCA_016649785.1 Flavobacteriaceae bacterium | reverse complement strand
GCCGCCGAAGGCCTTATCGGGGGGCTTATCTGGAAATTAAAAACTTCGTATCCGGATTACTGCACCCTGCCGCACCTTATCGCGGTGTATCAATACCTGGATACCGACAGCCTGATTAGCTTCCTGAAATCCAACACCACCTCCAGGGCAATGGCCGATGCTTTTATAAGCGGAAAGGATTCTGAGAGGCAAACAGCCGGGGTAAAAAGCACGCTGGCCAACGCGCTTAAAAAGATCAGCACCCAGAGTATTTTTATGGCCTTATCTGCAGATGATGTGCCGCTCGACATTAATTCTTCAAAGAACCCGGCAGTAATTTCAGTGGTTAACAATCCTAAATATGAAACCGCCTACTCCCCTATTATCGCGACCCTTATTCATACCATCACCAAGCAGATGAGCGTGCGAAATGCAAAATCCTCTTTCCTGCTTATGGAAGAAGCGCCAACCATTCGGTTGCTGAATATGCACCGGATCCCGGCCACCCTAAGAAGTTATGATATCGCGACCGTTTATATGATGCAGGACAAGATCCAGAATGATATGATGTACGGCGATAAAGCCAGCAAGGCAATATTGAGCAACCTGTCCTATCAGTTTTTTGGAAAAGTAAATGACCCGATACGGCTAAATATTACGAGCGCTTTTTTGAGATCGTAAAGAAGGAAACCACCAGCGTAAACCGGGGCCAAAACCTGGATTTTGACACGCGTATAACCACCGGGGAAAAAGAAGTTTCAAAAATTCGGGCAGATGTATTCTTCAGGCTAAAAGAAGGTGAGTTTATTACATATGCCGATGGGAAGGATAAAAAAGTGCAGTTCTCGTTGCCAAAAATTGTACGGGAATTACCATCAGAAGCCAAGTTCACAAAAGAAGAATTGCACGAAAATTTTGAGTGGATCTATAGGGAGGCGAAGTTGATTTTTGGGAAATAGGTTATAATAAAGGAGGTGATTTTTTAGGGTCCTGTAAAAGTCTGGATCCAACTTAAAAAATTATATAGCTGGTGAATAAAGAAAAACATTCTTCATTTGATTTTTCCTTATTATTCAGGATTCTCAGATAAATCTTTTAAAGCAAATTCAAGATTGTCAACGATATCACCATCCTGCCCGTTATTTAGGTTAAAGTTAATTGGTTCAATTTTGATAAAGTCCAGTCTTTCCAGTTGTGAACTATCCGGTTGGGCTGAATAATTTCCTGATTTTAGTCCTAAGTAGCTGAAATAACCATCAGATTGAGAAAGAATGCTGACAACCAGCTCTTCTTTTTCGTTGAAAATATTAATTTGTATTCCCGCAATGCCTTCTTTTGAGTCGTAAACAAACCCTGCGACTTCCCCCACAATAGCTACTGGAATTTCAATCAATTTTAACTGATTTGGATTGACGCTGATGTTAAAAGTCTCATTTTCCACCCTCCAGGCAATTCTGTTGAGATTGCTGGTATTAAGGATAAAATGATGTATAATATAAGGTTCTAAACCTGAAAAAAGGATCGTTCCTTCCTTGGTTTTTTCCCTGATCCCTCCACCAATACTCCGAATCGCCATCCCTTCAACCAAGGGTTCATTTTTATCTCTCTTTTGATTCGCGTTCAAATCCAGAAAGGGCTGAAACTTCAGATCGCCCCGCCCGAGGTCGGGAGTATTGTTGAATTTTAAGTAACCGGCCCCTGGATCAAAGGTGAGACTTCCCGCAGCCGACTGTGAAAAGGAGGTTTGATTTTTATTGGTGCTGCTAAAAAGTCCGACCCGTGAAAACGGCAGTTCATAGGTAAAGCCTAGTTGCAGGTAAAATTGATCATAATTAAAATTCCGGCTGTAGGAAACCTGCAGGTGTGCTTTTTCGAACAATTGCTTTTTTAACTGACCCTGAACCGATGTCAGTCCATTACCTGAATATTCATAGGTGAGCTGTGGAATAAAGACAATTCCTTGAGGAAGTTTAACGGAAGTGGTTATCCTGCTGGAAATAAAAGCATCGCTGAATGAATTGAAAAAAGCGGTGGTAGTGAGGTTTAAATTAAATCCGAACAAATTGCCGGATAACAGCCATTCCGCATTGGTATATTGGTGTAGTTGAAATATGTTTTGCCTGAAACTAAACCTTGAGAGCCCAGAAAAGCTACTGATTTTTACCGGAACAGACAATACTGCCTTGCGCTCTTCGGTATAACTGAAACGCACGGCATCCTGAGTTTCATTATATTTTGTATAGTTGAGTTCCAGGCGCAAATTTGATGGGGAAGTATAATTGAGTATCCCCCTATACCCAACCCCGTGGGAATAATCTCCGGAGAGCAAGATGTTATATGGCAATCTAAGTGAGGTATTCAAAAATGGGATAATCCGATTTTTTTCAAGTGAAGAAAGATATTCTACCCCACCCCCAACACTTAAATCGCGGGAAATCCCATAGTTAAAGCGCGCTTGCGAAAAAATGCTGTTTTCTCCATCTTCTACTGCTCCTGAACTGATGCTGTATTCAAACTCGTTTGAGGGCAGAAAATTAAAAGGAATGCTAAAATCCTGCTGAGAGATCTTTTCTTCTCCCCAGGGACCAAAATACCGCAACTCCACCGCATTGCTTCCGTATATCAAAGGCACATCAAAGGAGAAAAACCCTGAGGCATCTGCTGTGATATAGTCCACCAATACATTATTAATATACAATTCTACCGTCCAGTCGGGTTCAGTATAATCACTTAATACATAAGTTCCGAAGGATTTTCTTACATAGGTGGGAGCATTCGTTAATTGTATTCCTATAACAGGATTAAAAATGGAAGCGATTGAATTGTTATTGATTTTCCCAAGGGTCACTTGACGCAAAAAACGGCTTTCATTATTTACATAGCGCCAGCGGTAAAACTGATTTCGCGATGAAAGCTCTTGATTTGTGGTGTAATTTAAAATTCCCGTAAATTCACCACCGGCCAAAAGCCCTCCCAAAGCCATATTAAATCTGTTTTGGACTGGTAGCCTCGGATTTTGTGTTGTATTAATGGCCCAATTAGCCTTTCCAAAATGGAAAAAAGGATGGTTTCTTTCAATAGTGGTATCGGCTAGATACTCCTGGTTTACCTGGCGAATGTTCGCCTGAATTTCTTTTCGGCGGGCTTCCTTAATTGAGGGAAGCTCGATTTCCGATTCCAGTTTTACCGATAAATCATAAAAGGTAAAGCTGGATTTAAGACCAAAAAGGTCTTCGAAATATTCCGGTTTTAAAAATAGTCGGGTCTTGGTGCTGATAATATCCTCAGGCTTCAAGGAAACTGTTTTATTCTTATAGGTTATCTCAAGGTTGGATGCATCAATTAAGAAAGTGTCCTCTTGATTTATAAAATAACCACTAATAGATGAGAAATCATCCTTCTGAACATTTCGGATCTTTAAAAAGTTAAAAAGATCGGTTACAGACAAATAGATTTCCTCTCCGCAAATAATGCTGGGAAGCTGGATGCTCCCTATATGTTTTACCTGAAGTAGCACGAGCACTTCATCACATTCCAGAGTGGGCTTTGCCGCATAGGAACTAAACTGGAACAAAAAGAAAAAAGGCAGCAAAAAGCACATAAAAAACCTGCCTGGCAGATTTCTATCTACAAGAAATTTTTTGTTGTTGAGAAAATTCCCCCCATTTAGCAAAACAATTACTGATTAATGATACTAAAAGTTATAAAAAGATCCCCGATGTAATCCCCGGCAGGTATTTCCCTGTCAATAGTAATAGTACCTCCTATAAATATTTGGATAGGGGCTCCGGCCTGAACAATTGGATTTGCTGGATTAGAAACACCTGCTTCAAGACTAATACTGTCGCCATTAGCGTTGCTCAAGGTAGTTGGAGAACTTGTAATTGCAATATTGATCGGATTTAAACTATCCGTGGATAAAGTAAATGCTGATACGAGAAAACTCGAATTAACATCCTGTATGCTTCCCGTGGCAGTTCTTATTCCTGTATTTGAAACACTTAGAGTACCACCTGTTGCCCCAAGAAGGTAAAAACTGCCAAAACTCAAAACCTGATCATTGTAAACGGTCAGGTTTTGTGAAATTCCGGATTGGAAGACCATTGCAACTATAAATAATATGATTCGGTTCAAAGGTGTCATACAAAAAAGGTTTTATAAATTCAATTTTGCATCGGCAAAGATTGTTTTTCCGTTGCCAAAAGATGTATAGATTACATGTAATTCTCCTTCTTCATAATTCACATCTTCAGTGTTTATTAATTTTATTTTTGTCTTTCTTACATCGTTGGATGCATAGATAGCGAAGCCTTTCACTGTTCCAACATTTGTCTTTTTCCCATTAAGTGAAATATGTTCAATGCTGATATCTCCATAGGTAGACATATTGCCGCTGCGTGTGAATTTTAAATTTAACAAAGGAATACTATCGTTAAATTTTTCAAAAGTTAAGTTTGACAAATGAACTTTGATATCTGGTTCACCAATCCTAATAATATTAGCCATTCCATATCCAAAAACCGGAATAATATTAATGCTTACACCTGTAACCTCCGGATCAGTTTCTTTTCTTTTTTTGAGGGCTTGGATTTTAGGCACTGCCCTAAAATATAAATAAGATCGATATTCCCCAGGCCGTAATTCACTGATTTTAATTAGCTGGATCTTGACTAATTGTGACTTACCCGGGGCAATACTAACAGTTTTTGGAAAAAAACGCAGAAAAGGATCCGCAAAGTTTTGTCCAGGGTCAGGTTCTGTAATGTTTTCAATTTTCCCTTCATCTGTCATACGTGCCTGTACATAAGAAATTTTATATGTGGCTGTATCCTTTCCTGTATTGGTTAGATGGAGAGTTTGCACCCTTTCCTGAATTCCTTCAAACACAATACGTTTTGGGAAAATAAGTAGATCACCTTGAGCAAAGAGCGGTGATGTAAAAAGAGAAAAAAAAGCAAATAAGGGTAGAAATGTCTGAAGCCTCTTTTTAAAATTAAATTTTTCAAATTCCAATTTTATCATTTTTTAGTTTCAAAAATTTCTGAATATAAGAAATGCCTCAAATATATCGAGGCATTTCTTATAATGTAATTCTTAGTTATAGTAAACAGTAACAGCCAAATCAGTAGCATTGTTATAAATACCAGATGCCTGATTTACACCCAGGGTAATTGTAGCTCCAACTTTCAGGGTTTGTGTTCCCAGTGCTAATACACCTGTGGCATCCGGAGTGCTAACAAATGTTCCAACCTCCATCGTTGCAGGGGTAGTATCAGAATTACTTACATTAAACGGAGCAGCTGGTAGGGTAATCGCATAAGTGTAATCTACCTCTCCATTAACAGTGAACTCAGCAGCTGTAGGAGATCCATCAGGTCCTGCAAGGATTGCAGCATCGCCTGTACGCACACCTGTTGTAGGAAGAACAATAGCCCCACCAGCGGCAGTCGCTACCAAACTTCCAAAATTCATATCAACAGTTTTTGAAATTGTAATTGGCGTAATCACTGTTGCGGAAGATGCTGCCGTAGTTCCAGCTGTGGACTGTGCAACAGCATTAGTAGTAAATGCAATCATTGCGATTGCAGTTAAAAGGGTAATTTTTTTCATAATAGGGGTTTTAGGGTTTAAAAATTAATATAATATCAATAAACATTATCAATATAAGTGCAAAATTAATACTATTGGTTTTAAATACAAAACAAGAAGTAATAAGTGGGCTGCAATAGGAATAACTGGTATTTAAAATGATATTTGGGAAATAGGCAAAATTATTAACTGTTTAAATTAAATTCTTGTGTTTTGTCATATTGCAATTCTTAAAATTTGCCATTCAAGCATGTTGTAATTGCTCCCCAATTGTATAGTATAGTTTCATAACGTTATTGACGGCAGCGGTGAAAGCTATAATTTCTGCGTGAAAAATCCGTTTCCCAAATCTAATTGGGATATGTTCAAATTCAGTCGATTATTTTTTTACCCTGTAAACATAAATGCTGCCACAGAATAAGAAATCATCTAATTTTTGTCTTTACTGCTTGTCATTTTATATTGCCTGTAACAGACAAAAAAGCTAATTATTTTTGTTTTACCGCAAACACAAATAATTACGAAACATGCTCTCCATACCAATACACAAACAAATTAAAATGGTTTTTTTAAGCTCATGTTGTATCAACTCCATATCGGTGGGGTTATGTTCAACAATTACCATTCTAATTGTTATTGCCGTCATTATTTTTAAAGTAGTTTTTTAGGGAAACTTATTTTAGTGCATTGTTTGTCTATAAAGTATTACGTTTTTAGTTTTATAAATTTATTAAAATCCTCTTGTCGTCTTTTTGCAATGGGGATACTGATTCCGTTTGAAAATTCGCAGAAATAGCCATCCTTTTTCGACACTTTAACGATATGCCGAAGATTTATAATGTAAGAATTGTGTATCCTGAAAAAGTGATTGTTATCAAGAATGTTGCTGTATTCACCTAAATTTCTGCTGGACATTATTTTTTTTCCGTTTAAGAGAAAAAAACAAGTGTATTTTCCACTTGCTTTGCAATAAACAATTTCTGACATATGAATCAGTTCAATTTTATCTAATAATGAAACTGCCACATATTGATTGGATGGTTTTATATAGTTCAAAATATTGATTTTTTCAATATTTTTATTTTGATAAGAAAGTTCCATTTCT
>JAENXB010000150.1 GCA_016649785.1 Flavobacteriaceae bacterium | reverse complement strand
CTATGGAAATACCGAAAATTTGACACCTACCCTGGATTCCCTTTCAAATTCAGGTATTTTGTTCACCAATTTATATGCTACAGGAACAAGGACGGTACGTGGAATGGAGGCTATTACCCTATCCATTCCCCCCACTCCTGGCAGAAGTATTGTGAAACGCCAAAATAACCAGGGCTTGTTCACAATTGGAGAGGTTTTTAGCAAGGAAGGTTATCAAAATAATTTCTTTTATGGCGGCGATGGCTATTTTGATAATATGGATAATTTTTTTAGCGGAAGTGGTTTTAATATTGTCGATAGAGGCCGTGGGTTTTTACCTGATGGGGATATCACCACTAAACGTACCAATATTGAGGATGAAGAGGTTACTTTTGAAAATGCCTGGGGTATTTGTGATGGGGATATTTACCGAAAAGTGATCCAGCAAGCCGATCTTGCTTATGCCAGTAAAAAATCCTTTTTTGATTTTATCATGACCACCTCAAATCATAAACCCTACACCTATCCTGACAATAAAATAGATATTCCATCGGGAACAGGAAGAAATGGCGCGGTAAAATACACCGATTTCGCCATTGGGGAATTTCTGAAAGAAGCAAAAACAAAACTTTGGTTTGAAAACACTGTTTTTATAATTATGGCCGATCATTGTGCCAGCAGCGCCGGGAAATGGGAATTAAATGTATCCACCTATCATATTCCGGCGATGATAATCAATAGCGGGAAGTTTCAGCCTCAAAAAGTCTCAAAATTAGTTTCACAAATCGACCTTTTTCCTACCCTGTTTTCTCTTTTGGACTGGGATTATAAAAGCAACTTTTTTGGTCAGGATATTTTTGAAATGAAACAGAAAGACGAACGCGCTTTTATAGGTAATTACAGAAAACTCGGATTGCTTAAGGAAAACCGGTTATTGATCCTGGGAGACCAGAAACAAGCCTCATTTTATCAATGGGACTTGTCAAATAACAACCTGAAAACCATCCCAACCGATTCTTCCTTTTTAAATGAAACCATCTCTTTTTACCAGGTGGCAGATTATTTGTATTCCAATGGCGGATTAAAGATCCTGGAATAAAATTAAATTCCACATTTTTATAAAATCGGAAAAGTGGTTCATTTGGAGATTGTAAAAAGTATGAAAGAAAAAAAGCACCTCATATTATGCTGAGTTCACAACAATTGTTCTTGATCCCCTTATTTCCTAAATAAAACCCAAACCCTGTAGAATGTGGTTATGCACCGACTTTAATATTTAAATTTACCATAATTGTTCAGGTGATCGCTTCAACATTAAAATTCAAGTAACTGCTATAAAATCGTTGATGTCAGTCTTTTAGATAAGATATATGATTAACAATCAATTTGTAAATACTTAAATATTTTAAAGAAAAATGCAGGTCACATCCCAATTGAGTCCGGAAACCATTAAACAAATTTTAACAGAATTAGACCGGGAACACCGGATAATTTCTGTGTTGCCCGGTGGCGGATTTTTAAATCTTGAATACGAATTGCCTTTTTTGTTGATTTACAGGAAAAAAACGGAAAATTCAGATGTGGGTACCCAAAGGCTCATAAAAAGCGGTGCATCTTATCTAATTATTGGCAATGAAGAATTTGAAAACTATCAGGAACTCCTCTATGCCCTGGCAGATATGCTCTCTGCTAAATTTAATTCATATTTATTATTAGAAATTTATAGCGGTCCCGCAGATAGTGAGAAATTTATAATTAAAGCTCCGGCGCATAAACTCCCCACAACCCTCGAGATACTTAGTTCTGAAATTTCAAAGATCACAAGTCCCAGGTTCGGGATGCTTTTGGAAACTGAAATTAAACAAACCAAAATCAGGCAAGCCGAAGGCGAATTAGCTCTACTTGATGTTGAAAGGGTGAAAAATTTGGGAGGTTTGTTGATGGGAATTGAGGTTCCCCCGGTTTATCGAAGCCCTGAAGGAAAATTATTTCCCGTATTTTTCCGCCAATTTCGAAATCTTTTTTCAAAAGCCATACATAAAGCCGTATTCGATTTTATAAGAGTGCAAACTTCATCGGGGATTGCGAGTTATTATGCCCTGGGAAAAAGAAAGATTCACGAGGAAGTTTTTAAAATAGATAAACAACTTACCGAAATAGAATCTTCATATCAATTTCTATTATTGGTAGCTCCCGTAAATATTCAGGCGATAAAAAAGGAATTTTTTGAAAGCAATTTTGAAAACCTATTGGATTATCATTACAGGTTGCTCCCTATAGATCCTGATTTGCTGAAGCGTAAACTGTATAATTTAAGAATTGATGAAATAGACGATCCCGCACTTTCTTATTTGTTTAGCGAGAAACGCGAAGAACTTGATCAGCAAATTACGATGCTGAACGAACGGGGAACCTCGAATTTTCTCTATAGCAGCATCCGGCTTTACAAGGGAGTTGAAAACACCTTAAAGGCTGAAGCCAGGGGAATATTGGAAAAAGTACCTGAACAAATTGCCGAAAATGAAGCTGATTTAATGAATGCGCTGGAATTTAGCACTTTGGCCAGGAAGGAATTTGAATACTTTCAGTCTCAGGATCCTGGATTTAAAAGTAAAGTCCATATCAGAAATGATGTAAACATCCTGATGGTTTCCCGGGGCGAGCTCTATATTCCTGCCGATTATAAAATGGGCCGTACCGAGGCCAACGCACTTATTCAGCACGAAATTGGCACTCATGTGCTCACTTTTCACAACGGGAAGCAACAACCTTTAAGCCAATTGTCGGTTGGTTTAGCCGATTATGACCCTCTTCAGGAAGGAATCGCGGTGCTTGCAGAATATCTTGTTGGCGGACTTACTGCCAACAGATTGCGAATATTGGCAGGACGTGTGATTGCCGGAGCAGCACTTCTTGAAGGTGCCGATTTTAAAAGCATTTTTAATATGTTGTTCCGGGAATACGGGTTTTCTAAGGAACGGGCTTTCAACATCACCTCCCGAATGTTGCAGGGCGGCGGGTTTCTAAAAGATACTATTTACTTAAAAGGGCTGGTGGAACTTAAAGAATATCTTGAAAACGATGGAGAATTGGAAGCCTTGCTGGCCGGGAAATTTGCCCTAAAACATCTGGATGTGATCAACGAACTCACGCAACGCAATATTTTAAAAAAACCGGTATTAAAACCCCGATATCTGGAACATGAATCCGTCAACTTAAGAATAAAATCAGAAAGGGTTTGCCCCTTTCAAAAATGATAAACCAATGAAAATATGTTTCGTAGTTAACAGTATTGAATCAGAAAAGTGTGGCACCACAATTTATATAATGCATCAGGCAATCAAGCGAAAGCATGAAGTTTATGTAATGGGCGTTGGCGATTTTGGTTTTTCCCACGATAAATCAATAAGCATTAACAGCACGTATGTGCCAAATTCCATGAGCCCGGAAACCCCGCAGGAATTGCTTGAAATACTTCAAAGTAAAAAAGCGAAAACCAGGAAGATTATAGCGAAAGAGCTGGATGTGCTTTTTATTAGGAACAATCCAACTGAAGAAGAATCCGGTCGGAAATGGGCTGAGCAGGCAGGAGTTGCTTTTGGCCGAATGATTCAACAGGAGGGCGTCCTGGTTCTCAACGATGCCTTTGCGCTCTCCTACGCGTTTATTGACAAACTTTATTTTGAAGAATTACCAAGCAGCATCAAGCCTGCTTCTATCATTACCAGGAAAAAGGAAGATATTCTTGATTTTTATGAAAAAAATAAAAACAAGATGGTTTTAAAACCTTTGGAAGGTTCCGGCGGCAGAGATGTTTATCTGATTGATAAAAACGAAAAAAATCTCAATCAAATTATTACCACGATTACCCAACAAGGATATGTGATTGCCCAGGAATACTTACCGGCAGTAAAAGATGGTGATATCAGGGTGCTTTTAATGAATGGAAAAGTATTGGAAAAAGACGGCCAATTTGGAATTATACGAAGAGTGAGCGGAGAAGGTGAATTTAGAAGTAATTTTTCACAGGGCGCAACTTCAGATAGCAGCCCGTTAACCGATGCCATGAAAAAGATAATCGAAATTACCGCACCCAAACTCATCAGGGATGGATTATTTTTTGTGGGCCTTGATATAGTGAAGGATAAATTAATAGAAATAAATGTATTAAGCCCCGGCGGATTGAATCATTTTCATGAAATTGGATTGCCAGATTTCACCGATACCATTATGGAAGCCATAGAAAGAAAAGTGGAGTACAAAAGATTATATGGCAATAAAATTTCCAACAGGGAATTGGCAACGATGCATTAATTCATTTGTTTTTAGATGAACGTGGAAAGTTCAAAAACCACTTATAATGCCCGCTACTGGCTTTTTATTTTTTAACCGCTAAGAACGCCAAGTGCACAAAGGAAAAAGACAATAATTATAATGAAAGTACAAATAAAACAATCAGTTTAATTATTCAAGACATTGAGCATTTGGACTGAGCTATTTTATGGAAGTATTAATGGAATGTATGGCTTCGCGATCTTTGCGGAAACTTGGCGGCCTTTGCGGTTAAAGATGTTGTTTTTTCCACAATATTATAAAACAGAACCATTCATTTTAAAAACCTTTAAATGACGATAGAAGAAATGGAAAAAATCCCAAGGATTATAGGGAAATATACGAGTAACAAAAAAGGCCCGTTACTTTTTGTAACAGCCGGGATACATGGAAATGAACCCAGCGGAGTAAAAGCCCTGCAAAAAGTATTTGAGGAACTTCAGAAATCCAAACCAGAAATTGATGGAATCATTATTGGTGTTGCCGGAAATAAGGAGGCTCTTAACCATAATAAGAGATATATAGATGAAGACCTGAACCGCACCTGGACTGAAGAAAACATCGGGAAAGGGAAAAAGGAAACCCATGAGCAAAAGGAAATGCACGAGATAATTGAAGTTCTGCAGCAGTACCCTGAAAAGGATTTTACAAAACCTTATTTTTTAGATTGCCACACCACTTCTTCCGCGAGCCTTCCCTATATTTCGGTTCAGGAAGTAAATGACAATGACAGTTGGGCCCATCATTTTCCCACCTATATTATCCGCGGATTCAGCGATATTGTATATGGCTGCATAGACCATTATTTAAGTCGGACCGGGCTTACAGGTTTTGTTTTTGAAGCCGGACAACACACCGATAAAGCCTCCATTGAAAATCACGAAGGGATGATCTGGCTTGCATTAAAAGAAGCTTGTAAGCTGGATTTAAATAAAATTTCCTGCTATCCGGAATGCGTGAAAAAATTTTCGGAAATAAACGCGCCAGACCAAAAAACCTTTGAGATCCTTCATAGGCACGGTTTAAATGAAGGAGATAAATTTAAGATGGAACCGGGTTTTGAGAATTTTCAGAAAATCAAAAAAGGTCAATTACTCGCCATTCAAAACGGAGAAGAAATTAAAAGTACCTGGAATGCCTTCGTTTTTATGCCGTTGTATCAGGCACAGGGAAACGATGGATTTTTTGTTGTGCAGGAAGTAAAACCCGTTTAATTCATAAATTCAATACAAACCGGGGTTTTTACCTCCAGAGGTTTCAAATGCCTGGTTAGTTCTCCGTTTTCGGGATTAATTTTAAAGATTGAAATAGTATTGGTATCCTGATTTGCTGCATATAGATAAGAACCATCAGGGGAAAGCGCAAAATTTCGGGGGTTTTTTCCCTGGGTTGATGTGTAACCTATACCTTCCAATTTTCCCGAATTTTCATCAATTTTGAAAGCTGCAATACTGTTGTGACCACGATTGGAAGCGTACAGGAACTTTCCTGAAGGATGTAATTGAATTTCGGCGGCAAAGTTTTTATCGGTAAAATCATCTGGAAGTGAAGATATATTTTGAATTAATTGTAACCCCCCGGTTTCATTTATCCCAAAAACGCTGATACTACTGTTTAATTCATTGATAGAATAAGCAGTTTTATCATCTTTTGAAAATGTAAAATGTCTTGGTCCTGCGCCTTTTTCAAGTGCTACAAATGGTTGTTTGTTGAGAGTTAATAGTCCTTTTTCCACGTCAAAATCAAATATCCGGATCTTATCATTTCCCAGATCGGCTATATAGGCGTGTTTATTATTTGCTGAAATGCTTACGGAATGTGCATTGGAGCTTTCCGGATTGTCCAGGTTGATCTTTTGCTTTTTTTCAAGGCTGCCATCTGCATTCTTTTTATAGACAACTACCACCCCGCCCACGTAATTTGAAACAAAAACAAACTCACCGGTTTGATCCATTGCGATATGACAAGGAGCATAACTTTCAGTAGATAGTTTTCCGGTTTCGGTGAGACTGTGATCGGGATTAATTTTATACGAATAAATAAATCCGCTCGCGGCATCATTTGTACCCAATTCACTCACGGCATATAAATATTTATTGTCTTTTGAAACCTTTACAAAAGAAGGATTGATGATCTTTGCAACAGTGGCGCCAAATTTAAGGCTGCCATTTTCAGGATTTTGATACAAAGTATAAATTCCATCGGCCTGACCGTTCACAAATGCTTCTTTTTTAGTGTAAGTCCCGGTGTAAATTGTGTTTAAGCTAACTTCTTCTGTATTCTTGTTTTCACCTGAATTCCGTCCACAGGAAAAACTGGCAAACAATAATATTATGGATAATTTTGTAAAATTTAATTTCATTGGATCTTTTTTTAAATTTTGAATTTTGAATTTTAAATTGTTTGCCCGGAGATGAAATCTTCAGTTTTTTAAAAAATATTTAGGATTACAATTTACAACCATTTTTTTCTTCTGAAATAATAAAGCATTAAAAGAAATACGACGATCATAATTCCCCAAAGCACAAAATAGCTGTATTTCCATTGCAATTCGGGAATATATTCGAAATTCATCCCATAAACCCCGGCAATAAAAGTGAGCGGAATAAAGATCGTGGCAATAATGGTGAGCACCTTCATTACTTCGTTCATCCTGTTGCTGATGGTTGTCATGTACATTTCCATGAGGCCACGTGTCATTTCCCTGTAAATATCAATGTTTTCAGAAACCTGGATTACGTGATCGTATAAATCCCTGAAATAGTTCCTGGTTTTATCTTCAATTAGAT
>JAENXB010000403.1 GCA_016649785.1 Flavobacteriaceae bacterium | reverse complement strand
CTTCTATCGCTTTAATGGATGCATCCGGGTTCGTCCCTTTCGAGTCGTTTACATATCGGACACCCTCTATTTCACCACAGAACTCCATTCTATGCTCCACTCCAAGAAAATTCACAAGAGTCTCAGCGATTATTCCTGGATCAATGCCAGCAAAATAGCTAATAGCAACCGCTGCAAGTGCATTCTCCAAATTATGCGCACCTGGTATCTGAAGTTGTGATTTATCGCAAATTGTAATTAGTTCTCCTTTTAGATTTCTAACAACAATATTTTCTCCCTTTATAAAAGTTCCTAGTGGAAGTTCCTCAATTCTGCTGAATGGGATCACCCTCGCTTTACATTTTTCTGCATATTCGTACAAGTGCTTATCATCATAATTTACAATAAAGTAATCATCTTTTCCTTGATTTTCAAAGACTCTGGCCTTTGCGTCCCCATATTGCCTGATATTGCCATGCCTGTCCATATGGTCAGGTGTAATATTTAAAATTGCTGCAATCCTGGGTTTAAAATACTTAATCGTCTCCAGCTGAAAACTGCTTGTCTCTGTAACAAGCCATGAATCAGCCTCTGCCATTATAGCCTTTGAGATTACCGCAACGCCAATATTTCCAACAATATACGTTTTTCTTCCTGCGTTTCGGAATATTTCACCGACCAGTGTAGTGGTTGTAGTCTTTCCATTTGTCCCGGTAATGGCTACATAATTTCCTTTTCCTACCCTATAGGCAATTTCCAGTTCCCCGATTATTTCTGCTCCATTTTTTTTGGCCTGCTCTATAAACTCAATATTTGGAGAAACACCAGGGCTAAGAACTAATATATCAAAAACTTCATTTGCAGCCGGGACCTCTGCAAAATACATTTTTTCAATTTTCCCCTCAATAAAAGCAATTAATTGAGGGTTCACTTCTTCCTTAGGTTTGGAATCCTGCACATAAACTTTTGCTTCAAGCTTAATCAGCGCCTGCACAACTGCAACGCCTGATTTACCCATTCCTACAACTAAAACCTTTTTATTTTTTAATTTATTCATTTTTTCCACCTTATTATATTCAAATTTTTTCTCATATCTATTTTATTTTTTACTAACCCCTTAATTTTATAGAATCGCAAATCCTGTTATGCAGAAAACCAATGTCACGAACCAGAACATTCCCACAACCTGCGTTTCCTTGAACCCGCTGAGT
>JAENXB010000187.1 GCA_016649785.1 Flavobacteriaceae bacterium | reverse complement strand
ATATTGGAAGGTTTATTTCTGAAACAGCTTTGGCCCTGTTTATTGGTTTTTCAATATGCGCGGCCCTGTCAATTGGTTTGCTCATTTACTTAAAAACTGATGAGAAACGGGCCAAAAAGAAACTTCCGGTCACATAGCTACAAATGCCCAGGATTTAAGAGAATTGTTTTAGGCAGTGATCAAACCTACTTTTTAATAATTTTGGATTTATCGGTGAATCCTTTTAATTGGACATCTGCCTTTCCATAAACATAAATTTTACTGTTCCCTTCTGCAGTTATCTCAAGTTTCTTTGAAACCCTTATATAAATATCTGAAGAATTTGAAGAAAAAAGTACGGCTGTCCCTGAATCCATCTTTTTTGCATCCAGATCGGCAGAATTCGCTAATCTAAATTCACTGTGCTTTGAATCTCCTGAAAGTGTTAATTGGGCTTTGTTTTTCAAGGAAACTTTTAGGTTATCGGTGTTGATTTTACCTTTAAGGTCAGTCCTGTCCTTCATCTCGATCTGGAGGATCTTTGCCTTGAGATCCATTTTTCCACCGGCATTTTTATACATTTTTATTTGCAGTTCATTTGCTTCGATCTCCATATCAAATTTGGAAGAATTATTCCCATTGATCAAAATTTTATCGAAACTCAGCTTCTTATCGGTTTTAACAACCGCATCATCTCTTAGTATGATATGGTCAATTCCAATTACTTTTAAATTAACTTTCAGTTCTTTAAAGCTGCTTATTTTTTTGGAAGTGAATATTTTTAAAACATTGTCCCTAACCATGAACTGGACTTCGTCCACAAGGTTTTCATCTGTATTTAAAACATAGCTGTTTTTATTTCCATGGGAGATGGAAACCGTGATATTATCATCTATTTCCAGGGCATTGAAATTCTTGTCCAGATCCATTGCTATGGATACCACTTCCCTATTTCCTTTGATTTTATTCTTTGATTGAGAATAACCTATGGAACCAATAAAAAGGACCAGTAATATTATGATTGATTTTTTCATACTTCGACTTCTTAATTGACCTGAATTTTTTTCAAAATACCTGTAAAAACTTTAATTTTATTGCTTTTTAACTGGCAAAGCCCTCACATTGCCCCAGTAAGATATTGGATCACGCTCTGAGCTATTTACGGAAGTGCTCACATTTCCTTTTGTAAAAAGTGTAATAATAAACTGGAGATGCTCCGATCCCTGCCGGCCTTCAAATTTTATGAGAATGTTATTTTTAGCCATATCCTCTTCAATCTCAAGGTCCTTCGCTGGTCCTTCATACTCTATTCCTCCTGAACTACCATATCCCCCACCGGATTGTCTCACACCAAAATAAGGCAAAAATAACTCTACACTATCTCCTTTAAACCTGATAAAATTTGAATTTCCTATCAAATTGATCGTGGTCAATCGCAACGGGACCGCCCAATCATTGTCAATTTCGAATTCACGGGAATTAACCAGTTCCCTAAGTTGTTCAAAATTCTGTAAATCAGTACTACTCCCCGTATTTTTCGTACTGCCGCAGGATATTAACAAAAGTACAAGGCCAAGCGACAAAATTCCTACCAGTAATCTGGATTTCACCTTTTTTAAAGCCGAAATTGATTTAGTATTCATAATTCATTTTTTATATTTCAGCTTTTCGGCTGTTTACTTGAACTCTGTATCTAATTAACTATGAAACTTTTATAAATTTATAATTAATTAATTAAGTTACGAATTTATAAAGAACTGAATAATTGTCTGTCTTAATTTTTTTCAAACCTGTGGTTCCTTCTTTGCCAATAGTTTCGGGATATTTTTAATTGAATTTTCCCTTGGGCACTTTACTTATATCTCAAATCGGGCAATGGAATAGCCGGTCCTGCTCCAATTTAAACCAAATTATTCCCAAATAATCCGTTCAAAATTCAATGTCTGTTTCATTTGTTGTAATTTTCCAAAAAAATAGAAAACAGATGGCCGGGGGATCAAAAATTGCAATTTATGGCGCTATTGGGGCAAATCTTTTAATTGCCGCAGGTAAATTTTTAGCTGCTTTTTTTACCGGGAGTTCTGCCATGCTTGCCGAAGGGATTCACTCTTTTGTAGATACAGGAAATGGATTTTTGCTGCTTATGGGCATTAAACGGTCAAAGCAGGAACCCGATGCCCTGCATCCGTTTGGGTATGGGAAGGAAGTTTATTTCTGGAGTTTTGTGGTAAGTATCCTTGTTTTTGCCCTGGGGGGTGGTTTTGCATTATATGAAGGTTTTCACGCCCTGCAAGATCCAAAGGTAATTGAAGACCCAACCTGGAATTATATCGTGCTGATAGCCGCAATGATATTTGAAGGAACAGCCTTGTATTTTGCCCTGAAAGTCTTTAATAAATCCCGCGTAAAATCAGGAAACCTGATTACCAGTATTATACAAAGTAAAGATGCGGCAACTTTTGCCGTGATAATTGAAGATACCGCGGCAGTGGTAGGTTTGAGCATCGCCCTTATAGGCATTTTCCTTTCTCAGCAATTAAATAACCCTTATATGGATGGTGGAGCCTCCATGTTAATTGGGGTTTTATTGCTCACTGTCGCAACATTCCTGGCCAGGGAGAGTAAAGACCTTTTATTGGGAGAAAGTGCGAATCCGGATGTTTTGGCAAGTATAAATAAAATAATGTCGGATAATATCAACGTAAAGGATTGGGGCTTGCCTCATACCATGCATTTTGGGCCGGAGAATATTTTATTGGTGATAGAAATAGATCTTTTGGGCAATTTAGAACTATCCCAGGCAGAAAAGATGATGGAAAACCTGCGTGCAGAAATTAAACTTCAGCAGCCAAAAATTACCCAGATCTATATTCAAACTACCAACAAAATTAAATCAGAAAAGCCTAATTATTAGGATTTTTAAAGCAATCTTAACCATATTTTAAAACTCTTTGTAGACTTTTGGTGAAAAACACTTTATTCTTACTATATTTAATAGACTCATTAAATAAAAGGTATGTCTCATCGTGTAAAAATGTTTTTAGGAACTTTTATAATTATTGGACTATTCGTTTTTACTTTTTATTATTTCAGCAGTCATTTAGTTGTTGATTCTGTTCTATTGGGAATTATTGGAGGATTGGTAATTGGTTTGATCATTTCCATCCTGATTCCTTTCATCCAAAAACGAAAAAATTAGCTTAAAAACCTATATTGGTTCATTCTGAAATTTTTAAGGTTTTCTGAAACTGCAAAAATTTTCTGTTCAGAATTAAAAACTACCACGCCTAAAAAGACAATCATAAATATTACTTAAACAACCCAAAAATAGTTGCAGATATATCTTAAGATTTGTTCCTTGCTTTAAATTAAATAATAAGAATATGGAAGCTATATTTCAATTTGTTCAGCTTACCAAAAGCGAACGTCTGCAAGATTTTACACACGAAAAATTAAATAAACTTGAAAAAAAATACGACTGGGTTATACGTGCCGAAGTTTATTTGAAGAAACAGGACGGGATGGAACCCAAGGGTTTTATCTGTAATATTAAACTGAGTGTTCCCGGACCTCAAATTTTTGCTGAATCCAATGAGGAATCTTTTGAGGCTGTCATAGCTGAAACTGTAAGCGATCTTGAAAGACAATTATCGAAGCGTAAATCTCAAATGAAAACGCGCTAATATTAATATTTGAAATAAAAAAATCCCCTTATAATCTTTATGAGGGGATTTTTTTATTCTGAAACCTTATTGGTTAATCTACATTATATACAAAGGCGCGATATTTTAGCAAAGCTACAAATACCACACCTCCTATTGCATTCCCGAGAATAGCAGTGCTTTCAAAAGTCAGGTAATCTGAAATTGTGATCTTCGGAGAACTTAAAAGTCCTGCAAAAACTTCAACATTACCAACTATACTATGGTGTAAACTGGTAAAGGACATAATTCCCGTGATCATAATTATTAACAAAATTCTGCTTACTGTGTCTTTCGCTGATGTTAATAACCAGGAAAGCAAGCCCATAAGCCATCCTGCCAGAATTGCACTCACTAAAATTATTTGAGGAGAGAATGAGGTAACATGAGACGCAATTCTCTCTACAGCAACAAGATTAAAAATACCTAATGCGGACCTATCCAAATTAAAAGAGCAGCCATAGCTGATCCTCCAACCAGATTTCCGAAAATTACCAAACCCCACAGTTTTAATAGATTTGTGATGGATTGTTTATTGTTTAAAACCGGCAGGCTCAGCAATGATGTTTGCTCGGTAAAAAGTAGCGATCTTCCTAAGACCACCATAATGAATCCTGCAGGATAACCAAAAGCCATCAATTTAAAGATGGTGTTTTCTGTCACTTTTCCATTGAAAAATGTGTAAATAGAACACATTAATAAAAAACTGAAACCAATTTCTAGTCCAGCAGTAAAAGAGGATAATGCAATAAAACCAGGATTGTTATCAAAAACAGCTTTCCCTTCTTCCAATTGTTCATTTAAAATTTCTCCGTGCTTTTTGGCATTACTTTCACCACTTTTATTGATTTCAGATTCTTTAAGTTCAGAATCTATATGTTCTTGCTTCTGATTCTCGTCTGCATTTTCTTTTTCTTCTTTCATAAATACTCAAAGAATGTTTAGTCCTAGCTTTCTTAAGTAATTCCTTAAGAAAATGTTAGGTCTGATTTTTTATTTAAGACATCAGTTTTTCTAATTCCTGCCTGTTTACAGATTTTCCATATATTTTTTGGTCTGGATCCATGATCTTGGTTTGAGTAAGATCACCAACATATACCGCATCAAAACCAATAGCTTCAATTAATTTTCTGGTAGTTTCTTTGCTCTCCTGATCTTGAGCAGCATATGGAACTGCTAATTTATCTGAATCTCTAAAGGCTCTGTTCTTTAGATGATCTGCATATATGGTATTAAAGGCTTTGGCTGTCCTAGCAGTATTAAACTTCATGGCGGTATATTCTGAAGCATTTCTATTTGAATCTCTAACTTCCTGTGCCTTTTCTCCATCTCTTTCAGGATATGGATTGGTGGCATCTATAATTACTTTTCCGCCATATTCTCCTGCATATAATTCAGCTATTTTATCTAATGCCTTAAAAGGCACTGCTAATAAATAAACATCGGCATTTTCTTCAAAAGCTTTTTCTACACTCACAGCTCTAGAATTTCCTCCGGCTTCTCTTACAATATCATTCAATCGCTCCGGATGTCTGGAGCTAAACAATACTTCATGGCCTGCTTGTGCCCAATGTTTTCCTAAACTTCCTCCAATATTTCCACTTCCAATAACTCCTATTTTCATGACTTTTTAATTTTTGATAATAATCCTTCCTTTATTATGCTTTTAAATCTTTTTGGTCTAATTTTTCTTTGAACTCATTTATAATTCCACCCTTTAATAAAACATCTATTTGTCTGTCGCTTAAAGTATGTTTTGTCTCAAATTCAACCGTGTCGCCGTTTTCCTTTTGTACCACAACCTGAATATTTTTTCTATCTTTAATATCCTCAGGAAGGTCTTTTATCAATACCATATCTCCCTGCTCTATATGATCATAATCTTCATTATTTATAAATTCTAAAGGTAGAATTCCAAAATTCACCAGATTCTGCCAGGCAATTCTGGCGTAACTTTGGGCGATAACAGCAACCTGTCCTAAATATTTGGGTGCCAGTGCAGCATGTTCT
>JAENXB010000207.1 GCA_016649785.1 Flavobacteriaceae bacterium | reverse complement strand
TTTTACAAACGATCAATTCCCTGGAATCTACAAATTTTGAATTAACTCCAATATTCTTGAAATATTCAGCAATAATAAGAGATGAAAGAATTTCCCCAAAGCTGGCTACCACATGTTTGGTTTTGTTGGAGAGTTCATTTAGAAGATATACTCCTTCATAGAGAGTTTCCAATCTATTAAATTCTGTTTTAACCTTGCTTAAAATGGCGCTTTGGGCTTTTACCGGAATTAATTCCCTGACAGCTTCAAGGTGCCTTTTTTCATTTTCTTCAAAAATTCCCTTATAGCTTAAATCTTCCTGGGCAGCAAGTTCAGCCATATAAAGAAGATCATTGGTGACCCCTCCAAATGCAGAAAAAATGGCAATTGTGGAATCCTTGTTTACAGCGGCTTGTACAATTTCTGCAACTAATCTAATTCTATCTGGAGATGCTAATGAAGAACCTCCGAATTTTAAAATATTCATGGCTTTATCTCTTAGTGTAATTTAAAAATTTAGGAATTGTTTAATGCATTATATATGCGGGGACGGAAGTTTTAAATTGAATACCCCATAGGGGTAATTGTAATCATGGTAGAGATCATAATAATAGCCACTAATGAAGAAAAAGTGATACACATATCAGTAATAAATAATTCTTTATTTCTCATGATTTCCTTAAAACTGATGGTAAAAGTATATAATAATACCTGTAAAAAAAACAAAAGTTTAAGTTTAACCTAAAAAATGTGAATTTAGTTTATTTCGATAAAAAAATTATGCTAATTATAAATTAAACAGGCAAATTCTGTTTTTCTTTCAATAAAAAAAACCCTTCCAGCTTTTAAAAGGCCGGAAGGGTTCAAATAAAAGCGAAAACAATGTTCAACTTCAGAATTCAGGCACTTTAAGTACAGTTAAGACCCCAATTATCTTTTGATCCTACAAACCGCTGATATAGCTTCCATATAGATCTTTAAACTGAACACCTTGAGCAAACCTGTATTTGTTCAATTTTTTAAATTCTACCAGTCCCCATAATAAAAACTCTTTCATAAAATACTTGTCTTCAGCAGAGATTTTCGGCTGATGTTTTTCGATCAGATCATTTAAGGGAGGAACGGAATCCAATTTTTCTTTATACTCTTTATCCGATAGATCATCCAAAATCTCGAAGCCACTTTCGGAAAAGAACCATTCCACCAGATCTTTGTAAGGGCTTTTTCCATCCGGTTTTTCAAGTTTTTCGATCTTTGGAAAATACAAGGGGAATAAGGTTTTTACCGAATCGGCAATCAACTGAAGTGCAACAGCCGCACTTCCCTCCTGCTCTCCTTCGTAAACCAATTCTATTTTCCCCGTGATTGCCGGGATTACCCCAAGAAAATCACCAAGACGAAGCAAGGTTTTTTCTTCTCCTGTTTTTAGGGCGCGACGTTCAGCCGTGCTCAAAAGATTTTCGAAAGCAGAAATGCTTAAACGAGCACTTATTCCGCTCCTGGAATCTATAAATTCACTGTCCCGGGCTTCAAAACTGATTTGTTCCAACAAATCTTTGGCGAGTTCCGGGATGTGAACCATCTCGACCTGACTCTTGTCCAGCTTTGCTTCCTGACCGGTAATTGCTTTTGCAGTTTCAATATCCTGCGGATAATGGGTGAGTATTTGTGAACCTATCCTGTCCTTTAACGGAGTTACAATACTTCCCCGGTTGGTATAATCTTCTGGATTTGCGGTAAATACAAATTGCATATCCAAAGGCAATCGAAGTTTAAATCCGCGTATCTGAATATCGCCTTCCTGCAGGATATTGAAAAGCGCCACCTGGATTCGCGCTTGCAGGTCGGGGAGTTCATTAATTACAAAAATACTGCGATTTGCACGGGGGATCATTCCAAAATGGATCACCCTGTCATCTGCATAACTCAGTTTTAAATTGGCCGCTTTTATTGGGTCAACATCGCCAATTAAATCGGCTACGGTAACATCCGGGGTGGCGAGTTTCTCAAAGAAGCGCTCTTCACGGTTTACCCAGCTTATTGGGGTGTTATCTCCTTTTTCGGAAATCAGTTGCTTTGCAAACCTTGATATTGGCTGAAATGGATCGTCATTGATCTCTGAACCTGCCACAATTGGGATCCATTCATCCAGTAAATTCACCATCAGCCGGGCCAACCTTGTTTTTGCCTGTCCCCGCAATCCCAGAAAGTTGATATTGTGTTTTGAGAGGATCGCCCTTTCCAGTTCGGGGATAACGGTGGTTTCATACCCGTGAATTCCCTGAAAAGAAGGTTCGCCCTTTTTGATTTTTTTGAGCAAATTCTGCCTTAATTCCTCCTTTATACTTTTGGTTTGATACCCGGAATTTTTCAATTCCCCGAAGGTTTTTATATTTTGTATTTTCATATTTTAGAATTGAGTATTTAGTATTTAGTATTGAGATGTGAGATGTGAGAATTGAGATTTTAATAATGACATTTGGAATTTGGCCCCGATGCATCGGGGTTTCCTATCCTTTAATTCTCTTTTTCCTATTTGTTTCGTAATCTTCAAAAATCATTTCTCCAAGGCCTTTTAACCCGGTAAAAAATGCTTTTCCTTGGTTGGCTTGAGTAAATTTCCTTACAAACCGTTCAAGATAGGGATCCTGGGCTATCATAAAAGTGGTGATGGGAATATGCAATTTTCTGGCTTGTTGGGCCGCATTATAACATTTGTCGATTATATATGGATCCAGGCCTACGCTGTTTTTATAATAGGTGCCGTCACGCTCCCTCACACAACTGGGTTTTCCGTCGGTGATCATAAAAATTTGCTTGTTGGTATTTCGTTTCCGCCGCAACAAATCCATTGCCAGCTGCAATCCGGCCACGGTGTTGGTATGATATGGCCCAACCCTTAAATAAGGCAGGTCTCCAATTGAAATCGCCCAGGCATCGTTCCCAAAAACCAGGATATCCAGGGTATCTTTTGGATATCGGGTGGTGATAAGTTCTGCAAGTGCCATCGCAACTTTTTTAGCGGGGGTTATCCTGTCCTCGCCATAAAGTATCATACTACTATGACTGATATCAATCATTAAAACCGTACTCATCTGCGATTTATGGTGGGTTTCCTCAACCACCAGATCATTCTCCGTCATTTTAAAATCTCCGGTTCCGTGATTTATTTGCGCATTGCGAAGGCTTTCGGTCATGGAGATCTTATCCAAAGGATCTCCGTAATGGAATTCCTTGAACTCCCCTGTATGTTCATCGCCCATTCCCTGATATTTGGTAGAATGATTTCCTGATCTACTTCGTTTTAGTTTTCCAAAAATTTGATTTAAGGCTTGCTGTCTGATAGCTCTTTCGGTTTTGGCCGTGATTGCCAATCCGCCTTTACCATCCGGATCTATTTCCTCGCGGATATATCCTTTTTTCTTTAGATCTTCAATAAAATCGTCGATAGAGTACTCCTCATTTGTGAGTTTATATTCCACATCCAGCTGCCGCAGCCAGTCGATAGCTTCATCAAAATCTCCGGATGTATGGGTAATTAATTCTTTAAAGATCCCGAACAGTTTTTCAAACGGGGTTCCTTCGGGTTCTTCAAATTTTTTGAAGACAAAACCTTTCCTTATTGCAGCATTTTTCCTCTTCATCTGTAGTTTCTTATCTATTTTTACAGGCCATAACTCGTTTCGCAAAAGCGGGATGCAATTTAAGTTATACTCAAATAATTTTTTAAAGTTAAGGCATTTTGGGCGAAATATGGAAATATGGCTGTTTCAACACGAACTAAAATTTTGTTAAGAATTCATTTCTGAAGGTTATATTTTAGAACAATATGGATTTTTTAATAGATCCTATTAAGGATTATCATTTTGCTTCGTTCCTTTTTAACCGCAAAGCTCGCCAAGACAAAAAACGCAATCCCGATATTGATCGGGACACATAGAAAAAAAATGATGACTGAAAAATGAAAGTTAAAAGAAAATTTTCGGATAATTATTGAATTGAATAGGAAATAAGAAAGGGATTACTTGATAGAAGTTCTATTGGGATTGCAAGGCTTTGCGATCTTTACGAAAACTTAGCGGCCTTAGCTGTTCATGCAAAAAGGTTTCTGCAATTTTCTAAAACAGAACCTTTTTGAATAACTAATTTGAAAAACAATCCTTTTGAAAATGTGTAAATTAGGGTGTTTTTTCTGTTATACTTTTCTTAAAAACTTTAGGTGTAGCCAAATATAGAGGAGATTTGAACAAAAAAAATTTTATGGGATCTAAATCAATTTTAGTATTAATGAGTAGCTTTTTATTAAGCTTTAATTCTTTTGGACAGCAAAAAAAGGAATCGCCTTATCAAACCGATTTATTGAAAGACGGAATTTGGATCACTGCCGGTGTAGGTTTGAATGTTTTGGGATTTAATTTAATTCAAAAAAAAGATGCTTTAACCCTTGAAGAATTAAATTCCCTTTCCAAAGATGATATTTGGGGTGTAGATCGCTGGGCGGCAGGATATTATTCAGAAAGAGCAAATAGCGACAGTTATATTCCTTTTTACGCATCTTTTGTATTACCGCTTGCTTTACTGCTCAACGAAAATGAACGCTCTCATGCCGGGCAAATTTCTGTTCTTTTTGTTGAAACAATGGCAACTACAGGAGCCTTATTCACAATTACAGCCGGCCTTGTGCAAAAAAGCAGGCCATTGGTTTACAATACCTCAATACCTGCTGAAGACAGGATTGATAGTGATGAACAACGTTCGTTCTTTGCAGGACACACAGCCGCCACGGCAGCAGCTACATTTTTTGCCGCCAAGGTCTTTAGCGATTTTAATCCGGATTCTCCTTTAAAACCTTATGTATGGGGTGTAGCA